>NZ_JBTJEP020000060.1:0-201 GCF_054456635.2 Leucobacter faecis | reverse complement strand
GCAACCGCTCCGCCACCCCACCCGCATCAACATCGCCGGCCGCGTCAACATCAGCATCAGCATCAGCATCAGCATCAAGGTCAAGGTCAAGGTCAAGGTCAGCATCACCCGCAGCACCTGCAAAGCCGTGGTCTTCGGGATACCCCGCCGCTTGATTCACAATGCACCGCTCAGCCTCTGCCACCTCCGCCGGATCAACAT
>NZ_JBTJEP020000059.1:0-230 GCF_054456635.2 Leucobacter faecis | reverse complement strand
GACCAGTTCATGCCGAACTGAAACTCCTGCACGATGCCGGTGACGACGCCCATCGCAAAGTTGATGAGAAACATCTTGCCAAACAGCTTCGTGAGGCGCAGGTACTTCGCGTTGCCCGTCTTGACCCACGTGGTCTGCAAAATGGCGACCAGCAGGGCCATGCCCACGGTGAGGGGCACGAAGATGAAGTGGTACAGCGTGGTGAGGCCAAATTGCCAGCGCGCAAGGGC
>NZ_JBTJEP020000058.1:0-242 GCF_054456635.2 Leucobacter faecis | reverse complement strand
AGAACGGGCAATTAGGCCACTCCTGACCCGCTCTTGGCGGGGCCCTGCCTGTCGGGCTACGCCAGGCCGAGTTCTCTGCCCATTGCGCTGTCGACGGCGTGGGCGAGCCCGGTACGTGGCTTTCAGAGGTTGTGGCGGGCTGCGTGGAGCGCCCATTCCGCGGCCTTTTCGCGCCGAGCCAGTCGTCCAGGCTGGCCGGAAGAGATGAACTGCTGTTGCTGATCGCTTTACACACGAGTCGG
>NZ_JBTJEP020000057.1:0-287 GCF_054456635.2 Leucobacter faecis | reverse complement strand
AGTGGCTTGGAGTGCCGACAGTCAACGGAGGCCCTGGTGTTTACAGATCGTACTTGTATTGGTCTAGACGTGCACGCCCGAAGTATTCACGCCTACGCAATCTCTCCCCGCGGAGACATTCATCACAGCGCACTGACCGCATCTACCGACGCGGTCCTGACCTGGATCTCAGAGATCACCCAACCAACCGATGACATCGCGGTGGCCTACGAGGCTGGACCCACCGGGTTCACCCTGGCACGAGCACTCACCGCTGCTGAAATCGATGTGGTGGTAGCCGCCCCGTC
>NZ_JBTJEP020000056.1:0-293 GCF_054456635.2 Leucobacter faecis | reverse complement strand
CCCGCATAAAACGCGGCCGCAATCGCCGGAAACACGGGCCCAATCACACCACCCGAATACCCTTGATCAGGGCGTAGGTCACTCGCGAGCAGGGCACGCTGCCGCAGCAGCCGATGAGACCTACGCGTAATGCGCTGCAACACATCAACCCCGTCGCGACACCCCAACCGGCCCGCAAGCGTCTCACGCGTATCACCCACGCAACGCTCCACCACTGTGCCCTCGGCCCGCACAATCAACGCTTCGAGCTGCCGGGACGCCTGCTCAAGCCCGGTTACGAGGGCGAGCAGGGA
>NZ_JBTJEP020000055.1:0-308 GCF_054456635.2 Leucobacter faecis | reverse complement strand
CCGCGGAATCGCGCTGGTGAGCACCAGCAATAAGTGCTGCTGCTCACCAGCGGGCGGGGTTAGCCGCGGGCGGTACGCTCCCGCATGTTCGTCTCGCCGGTCTCTACCCAGATCGTGCGGTGCACGATTCGATCCATGATCGCGTCGGCGTGCACGTCGCCGCCGAGCCGGTCATGCCAGTCAGGTTTCTTGTATTGGGTGCAGAACACCGTTGAGACGGTGTCGTAACGACGTTCGAGGAGCTCGAGGAGCATCCCGCGCAGACTGTCGCTGGGCTGGTCAAGGAGCCACTCATCGATCGTCAGCAA
>NZ_JBTJEP020000054.1:0-315 GCF_054456635.2 Leucobacter faecis | reverse complement strand
GTGAAGTTGTTGGCCCCGGTGAAAGACGCGGTGATCGTGATCGAGGGTAACGAGCACAGGGTTCCCGCGGCCCTGACGGGCGAGGTTGCTGGGTTGTTGAGCGATCTTGGTGAGTTAAGTGGTGGTCACTAATTCGGTCAACTCAGGATCTAGCTTCGACCCTGGGCCATATCGATCCGGATCAAACGTCACAGGCCCCAGCATGCGCCGGGGCCTGTGGTGTTTCTGAAACGCGCGTTACGCCTCGAGCGCCGGGGCGTGGGTGGCCAGCAGGTCGTCGTAGGTCTCGCGCCTGGCGACCAGGCGCGCCTTGCC
>NZ_JBTJEP020000053.1:0-358 GCF_054456635.2 Leucobacter faecis | reverse complement strand
GGACTAAGTCGTAACAAGGTAGCCGTACCGGAAGGTGCGGCTGGATCACCTCCTTTCTAAGGAGCACTCAACAGCATTGTCTGTTGCAGATTGCCCAGATGAAGAACGAATGTTTCTTCCTGGGTGCTCATGGGTGGAACATTTGACATTGAGTGATCGTGCGCAGTCTTGGATGAGTACGCTGACCTTTGGGTTGGTGGGAAAGTGTGGGGTTGTGGATGGTGGCTTGCTTTTTGGTGCATACTATTGGGTCCTGAAGGCCCAGCCGGCTACACGCCTTTTGGTGTGTGGGTGTCTGTGTTTTCGGGCTCACGCTTATCACACGTGTTGGTGGTGGGGGTGGGATCGACCGTACGTT
>NZ_JBTJEP020000052.1:0-361 GCF_054456635.2 Leucobacter faecis | reverse complement strand
GGACTAAGTCGTAACAAGGTAGCCGTACCGGAAGGTGCGGCTGGATCACCTCCTTTCTAAGGAGCACTCAACAGCATGGTCTGTTGCAGATTGCCCAGATGAAGAACGAATGTTTCTTCCTGGGTGCTCATGGGTGGAACGTTTGACATAGAGGTTGTGGTGCTGTCGCTGATGTGAGTACGCGGGTCTTTGGGCCGGTGGGAAAGCGTGGGTGGTGGTGTCGCGGTCTTGCTTTTTGGTGCATACTATTGGGTCCTGAAGGCCCAGCCGGCTACACGCCTTTATGGTGTGTGGGTGTCTGTGTTTTCGGGCTCACGCTTATCACACGTGTTGGTGGTGGGGGTGGGATCGACCGTACGTT
>NZ_JBTJEP020000051.1:0-364 GCF_054456635.2 Leucobacter faecis | reverse complement strand
TGTGGGAGAGTAGGTCACCGCCGGACATCTTTTAGTGGGGGTTGGTTCACAATTGTGTGAGCCAGCCCCCTTTTTTTATGCCCAAAAGGGCCCCACGTCATCCTGCGCGTCGACCCACGTGTCATCCTGCGCGTCGACCCACACCTCATCCTGCGCGTCGACCCCCACGTCATCCTGCGCGACGAAGGAGTCGCAGGATCCACTCCACCTCACCTGGCCGGCGGCGGAGCGAAACAGGGCGCCGTGTGGTCAGAGGCGCCCCAAATCTTTGATAGGCTTATACCAGCGTTACGGTGGTTATAGCGTCAGGGAAACGCCCGGTCACATTCCGAACCCGGAAGCTAAGACTGACTGCGCCGATGGT
>NZ_JBTJEP020000050.1:0-391 GCF_054456635.2 Leucobacter faecis | reverse complement strand
CCGAGGTGGCGGCGCTGCTGGGCAACTTGATCACGGCGCTCAACTCCCCGAACACAGCAACCAACACGGCCGACCCGACGAGCGCCCCGGCCGACCCGGGCAACACGACCGACTCGACCGACTCGACCGACTCGACCGACTCAACCGACAACCCGACGGGTGATCTTTCCGAGGCGTCGCGGGTGCGGTTTCGTGCCGCTGATGAACCAGACTCCGAAGATCTTGAGCCCGACTTGACGCCCCGGCCAGAGGACGCCCGGTCGCAGGGGCAGAAGATGCATGACTCGCTCATGCTGATCGCTCAGATGGCCGGTCAGGCCGCCGAGATGCCTACTCAGGGTGGGGCGCCGGTGACGGTACTCATTCAGACGACCCAGGCCGAGCTGGCGGC
>NZ_JBTJEP020000049.1:0-468 GCF_054456635.2 Leucobacter faecis | reverse complement strand
TTTTATCGTGGCGACTCGTCATTTCGGTGCCGACTCGTGTGTAAAGCGATCAGCAACAGCAGTTCATCTCTTCCGGCCAGCCTGGACGACTGGCTCGGCGCGAAAACGCCGCGGAATGGGCGCTCCACGCAGCCTGCCACAACCTCTGAAAGCCACGTACCGGGCTCGCCCACGCCGTCGACAGCGCAATGGGTAGAGAACTCGGCCTGGCGTAGCCCGACAGGCAGGGCCCCGCCAAGAGCGGGTCAGGAGTGGCCTAATTGCCCGTTCTCTGGGCCGACTTCTTGCTGAAAGTCGACAGACGGGCGGCACGAGACTACCCCTGAGTTGACCGAATTAGTGACCACCACTTAACTCACCAAGATCGCTTAACATCCCCGCAACCTCGCCTGTCAGGGCCGCGGGAACCCTGTGCTCGTTACCCTCGATCACGATCACCGCGTCTTTCACCGGGGCCAACAACTTCAC
>NZ_JBTJEP020000048.1:0-541 GCF_054456635.2 Leucobacter faecis | reverse complement strand
ATTATTGGTAGCGATTCCTGAGACACGGTTGGCGCACCACTTCGAAGAACCCACGCATAGTCGTGGGTTCTTGCGTTTTAGGGAGTGCTTGTGCTGACTGCGTACATAGACGAGTTCGGGCACGGCGCACACCGCGCGCTATTGCTGCGCGCGGCAGTCTGCGCACACTCCGAACAGGTCGATGACGTGCTCGATCTCTGAGAATCCGTGCTCGGCGCCCACGAGGCGCGCCCACTCCTCGACCACGGTCGCTTCAAGCTCGCGCGCCGAGCCGCAACGGCGGCAGATCAGGTGATGGTGGTGTCCCTTTGAGGTGCACGACAGAAACAGGTTCTCGCCCTCGGGCGCCTGAATCGAGTCGGCCTCGCCGTCTTCGGTGAGGCTCGCGAGCGCCCGATACACCGTTGCAAGCCCAATCGTGGAGCCCGCGTCGCGCAGCGTCTGGTGCAGCTGCTGCGCGCTCACCCGACTTGGCTCACGGTTCGGGGTTTGTGAACCCGGGAAGCTCGTGACCGGGGATTTCTAGTTCCAGGTCGCGGCT
>NZ_JBTJEP020000047.1:0-553 GCF_054456635.2 Leucobacter faecis | reverse complement strand
AGCCGCGACCTGGAACTAGAAATCCCCGGTCACGAGCTTCCCGGGTTCACAAACCCCGAACCGTGAGCCAAGTCGGGAGCACACCCTACGCAAGCACATTCAGGCAGGTGCCGCACTAAGGCCCCGTCGGGGTTGGCTGGCCCACTGGTCACTCGAACCACAGCTGCTCTTTGCCGTCACCCACGGCGTCGTACTCACCTGCACCACTGCGGCGGCGCGGCAGGGTCTTTGGGTACACACTCGACTGTGTCGCCGTGTGCCTTCCCCACGAAGAAGCGCTAACAATCTGGGACTCGGCTCTGCAGAAGGGGTTACTTGACCAGCCTTCGTTGGCCCAGCTACCGTTCAAAGGACGCGCTCTCGCGCTCTTGGCCGAGTGCACACCGTTTTCCGATTCAGGCCTTGAGTCGCTATTTCGTACACGCTTGCGGTGGCTGCAGCTCCCCATACGCCCGCAAGCGTGGCTGCACGGACACCGCGTTGATTTTCTGATTGGTGATCGGCTCGTAGTACAGATCGACGGCAAGCAGCACGAAAAGGCGCAGCGTGTATC
>NZ_JBTJEP020000046.1:0-580 GCF_054456635.2 Leucobacter faecis | reverse complement strand
TGGTAGGCCGCATACTTACGCAAGAACTTCTCCTTCCCGCCAGGTTTGTCCTCTGCCGCATGCCACGCCTCTTCAAGGTCAGGCATCCGGATGTAGAGCGCCCGATACTGGTGTTGGCAGGCCGCCCGAGTGAGCGCTGACCCCAAATAGGTTTTCCCTGACCCGGTGAACCCTTGGAACACGACGTTCTCGGCCCGGCTGGCGAACGTGCACGTGCCTAGCTGCGCGATGACGCCCCGGTCGAGGCCACGCTCCTCAAGCAAATCAAGCCGTCTGAGCTCAGCGTCCGGGTAGCGCAGGCCAGCCCGCCGGATGAGCCCTTCGATTTTGGATTGCGAGAACGATGCATGGGCGTCATCTACGGCGAGCTTAATGCGCTCACTAAACGGCATCCCGAGGGTGAGGGTGTCGTCTTGCCCGGTCAACGCGTCAACGAGCGCGGTGGCTCCCATTTCGCGGAGCTTGTGCTTGGTGTCGGTATCGATGATCGTCATTATGCGTTCCCTCCGTAGTAGGCAGCGCCACGCACATACCCCGTCGCCGCGGCGGTATCGCCAGTCGCCAGGGCGTCACTGAACCG
>NZ_JBTJEP020000045.1:0-582 GCF_054456635.2 Leucobacter faecis | reverse complement strand
GCGAAGCGCACCATATTGACCACTGGCATTCCGACCAGGGCCGCACCGACATCGATCGAGGGATCGCTCTGTGCGCCGCCCACCATTTGCAACTCCACAACTTCGGATGGAAGATCACCCGCGACGGGCGCGGCCCCTTCATGCTCCATCCACCACCCGGGCCTGAGGGGACAGCTGCGCCCATTCCTCTCGGCGAACCAGCAACACCAGCAATAACAGCACCACCCACCCCACCAGACGTGACTGGGCGACCTGAGCTCGGGGCAGCAGCTACGGCCCGCGCGGCAGCACCCACTTTCGAGCTTGCGCAGACCGAGCTCGCGACACCACTCCCCATCACCTACGGGATGCGAGCTGGTGCCTCGAGATCCAGGCGCTTCAAACCAGCCGAGCAGCGAGCATACGCTGTAGCCAACGGCTTCGCGTAGACGCGAACGGGCTGGCAGGCACGCTGGAACATTAGACCGCAGCGCGCACAGGCTGGATCCTGCGAGTCGCAAGCTCCCGCAGACCCTATGAGTGTGGGGTTTATAAATAATCGATTACAAGCCTTGTAAGGCCAGAGCCCCACGGTGAAAATAC
>NZ_JBTJEP020000044.1:0-789 GCF_054456635.2 Leucobacter faecis | reverse complement strand
GTTCGTGTGCCCACTCTGGCGGAAGAAGCGGCACGTGACCTCGTACGTGCCCGAGATGATGCCCGACGAGATTTGATGGCAGCCCGCCACCGCCTTTCCAAGCTACTGCTGCGTTATGGCCTCGTCTATCCGACGGGCAAGACGGCGTGGACAAAGACGCACGACTTGTGGCTCCGACGACAACGGAAAGAGTTCTTTGCCGAGGCGGGGACAGGCACGCTGGCCGCGTTTGATGCCGGCTACGACGCGGTCACACAAGTGGTAGCACGTAAGGACCGGTTGGATGCGTCGATTCTGGAGTCAGCGGCCACGAGCGAGTTCAGCGAGGTCACCAACCGGCTCGCTACGCTCCGAGGGGTGTCTGTGCTCACCGCGTTCGCGCTCGCGGTAGAGATCGGGGACTGGCATCGATTCACCGGGCGCACGATCGCTTCTTTCTTGGGATTGGTGCCCTCGGAGCATTCCTCGGGCCAGACCCGTTCACTGGGCGCAATCACGAAGACCGGGAACACGCACGCCCGAAGGCTGCTGATCGAATCGGCTTGGCACCACAAGTCCACCTACACCCCCAGCGTCGCATTACGCGCCCGCTGGGAGCGTGTGCCCGCGCGAATAGCAGCCCGCGGTGACGCGGGCAACCGTCGCCTGCACCACCGTTGGGAAGTGCTGGTAGCGCACAAGAAAAAGCATACGACCGCGAACACGGCCGTAGCCCGCGAACTCGCGGGATGGTGTTGGTCATTGGCCGTTATGGAGTGACCTTTGAAAGCTCGTTCATCGCCCCGCGGG
>NZ_JBTJEP020000043.1:0-933 GCF_054456635.2 Leucobacter faecis | reverse complement strand
CGCCCTATTCAGACTCGCTTTCGCTACGGCTACCCCACACGGGTTAACCTCGCCACATATCGCTAACTCGCAGGCTCATTCTTCAAAAGGCACGCCATCACATGAACAAGCATGCTCTGACGGTTTGTAAGCAAACGGTTTCAGGTACTATTTCACTCCCCTCCCGGGGTACTTTTCACCTTTCCCTCACGGTACTAGTCCGCTATCGGTCATCTGGAAGTATTTAGGCTTATCAGGTGGTCCTGACAGATTCACACGGGATTTCTCGGGCCCCGTGCTACTTGGGATCCACACCACGCGGTAAAACCATTTCAGATACGGGACTCTCACCCACTCCGGTCCGCCGTTCCAAGCGGTTCTCCTATAGCTTCACTCTCACGTCCGAGAGGTAGTAGCCTCTCGAGGCATGTCCCACAACCCCACACGTGCAACCCCTACTAGGTATCACACACGCATGGTTTAGCCTCATCCGGGTTCGCTCGCCACTACTACCGGAATCACTGTTGTTTTCTCTTCCTGGGGGTACTGAGATGTTTCACTTCCCCCCGTTCCCTCTACCCGCCCTATATATTCAGGCGGGAGTCACCAAGTACGCACGCGTCTTGGCGGGGTTTCCCCATTCGGAAATCCTCGAATCACAGCCCGTTTATCGGCTCCCCGAGGCTTATCGCAGATTACTACGTCCTTCTTCGGCTCCAGATGCCAAGGCATCCACCGTTTGCTCTTAAAGATTTGAAATCACATAAGTATCAGAAAATCACACCAGCAAGCCGGTGCGACCAATGAAAATATAAATAAAGTATCAACAACAACCCGAAGGTCATTGTCAGATGCTCGCGTCCACTGTGTAGTTCTCAACGTACGGTCGATCCCACCCCCACCACCAACACGTGTGATAAGCGTGAGCCCGAAAACACAGACACCCACACACCA
>NZ_JBTJEP020000042.1:0-1041 GCF_054456635.2 Leucobacter faecis | reverse complement strand
GGGGTGAAGTCAAATCATCGGCTTATTAGTACCAGTCAGCTCCACACATTACTATGCTTCCACATCTGGCCTATCAACCCAGTAATCTACTGGGAGCCTCACACACCATACGGTGTACGGAGATCTCATCTCGAGGCCGGCTTCCCGCTTAGATGCTTTCAGCGGTTATCCATCCCGAACGTAGCCAACCAGCCATGCCCTTGGCAGAACAACTGGCACACCAGAGGTCCGTCCAACCCGGTCCTCTCGTACTAGGGTCAGATCCTCTCAAATCTCCAACGCGCGCAGAGGATAGGGACCGAACTGTCTCACGACGTTCTAAACCCAGCTCGCGTACCGCTTTAATGGGCGAACAGCCCAACCCTTGGGACCAACTCCAGCCCCAGGATGCGACGAGCCGACATCGAGGTGCCAAACCATGCCGTCGATATGGACTCTTGGGCAAGATCAGCCTGTTATCCCCGAGGTACCTTTTATCCGTTGAGCGACAGCGCTTCCACAAGCCACTGCCGGATCACTAGTCCCGACTTTCGTCCCTGCTCGACCTGTCAGTCTCACAGTCAAGCTCCCTTGTGCACTTACACTCGCCACCTGATTGCCAACCAGGTTGAGGGAACCTTTGGGCGCCTCCGTTACATTTTAGGAGGCAACCGCCCCAGTTAAACTACCCACCAGGCACTGTCCCAGAACCCGATCAGGGTCCGTAGTTAGATATCCAATATGACCAGAGTGGTATTTCAACAACGACTCCACCAACACTAGCGTGCCAGCTTCACAGTCTCCCACCTATCCTACACAAGCCACACCGAACACCAATACCAAGCTGTAGTAAAGGTCACGGGGTCTTTCCGTCCTTCTGCGCGTAACGAGCATCTTTACTCGTACTGCAATTTCGCCGAGTTCACGGTGGAGACAGCTGGGGAATCGTTACGCCATTCGTGCAGGTCGGAACTTACCCGACAAGGAATTTCGCTACCTTAGGATGGTTATAGTTACCACCGCCGTTTACTGGGGCTTAAATTCAAAGCTTCGACACCAAAG
>NZ_JBTJEP020000041.1:0-1115 GCF_054456635.2 Leucobacter faecis | reverse complement strand
GCGAACGCTCAGGCGGCGGCGAAGGCGGCGGCGAACCAGAACGCGTCGACGAATGCTTCGTCGAAGGCTGAGGCTGCGGCGAAGGCGTCGGCTCAGGCGGCGGCGAACTCGAAGAACGATTCGGATTCGGCTGCTGAGGGTACGGCTGCGGCGAATTCGAACGCGGGCGCGGCGGCGAAGGCGGCGGCGAACCAGAACGCGTCGACGAATGCTTCGTCGAAGGCTTCGGCGAACTCGAATGCCTCGGCGAGCTCGAAGGCTGATGCGAACGCGAACGCGTCGGCTTCGGCGGCGGCTGACTCGAAGGCGAACGCGGCGGCGAAGGCTGCAGCGATGGCTGATAACTCGTCGGACGCTTCGGCGAAGGCGACGGCGAAGGCGACGGCGACTGCGCAGGCGGCGGCTCAGGCGGCGGCGAAGGCTGCGGCGAAGGCGCAGGCTTCGACGAACGCTTCGACCAAGGCTCAGGCTTCGGCTCAGGCGGCGGCGCAGGCGGCAGCGCACTCGAAGGCTGATTCTGATTCGGCTGCGTCGGGTACGGCTCAGCAGTCGGCGACTGCTCAGGCTGCGGCAGCTGTTGCCGCGAATGCGAGCGCGTCGAGTGATGCTTCGGGTACGCCGGTTCCGCCGACGGCCGCGAAGTGTGATGTGACGAAGCCGCGTGCGAAGTCACCGTTCCTGGATGTGGCGACGGGTTACAAGTTCTACCCCGAGATTGATTGGATGCACTGCACCAAGCTGTCGACGGGTTGGAAGGTTTCGGGTGGTCATGAGTACCGCGCGAGCGCGGATATGACGCGTGAGGCGATGGCGGCGTTCATCTTCCGTATGCAGGCGCCGAAGAACTACAAGGCTCCGAAGAAGTCGCTGTTCAAGGACGTGAAGACGAACCACAAGTTCTACCGCGAGATCATGTGGATGAAGGAGTCGGGTATCTCGACGGGTTACGCTGACGGCACGTACCGCCCCGGTTCGAAGCTTGATCGTGATGCGATGGCGGCGTTCATTTTCCGTATCAATGCGCCGCGTAACTACGCTCCGAAGACGCAGAGCTTCTCTGACGTCGATAAGAACACGAAGTTCTACAAGGAGATCGAGTGGATGGGTACTGAGGG
>NZ_JBTJEP020000040.1:0-1401 GCF_054456635.2 Leucobacter faecis | reverse complement strand
GAGTCGCTGTGAGTATTAAGTTGGCTGGTCTGGGACTGGCTGGCAGGCTAGGCACTGGCCGTTGATTCTCACTCCCGAGTGTGACCCGAATAAGTCGCTGACCCCCTCTGGGGTGTCTTGATTCTGATATGTCCGCCCGGGAAGGAGAACCGCGGCCGGTGCCTACCTGCCCACTCCAATGACTTGATTAGAAGAACACCCACCATTACTGGTGTGGTCCGTCACAGTGGTGTCTTGGCGTGATTTCCCCAGGCTGGCGCCGGCCGCGTAGCGGCCGACCCATCCTGAAAGAAAGGCACTCACCGCATGTCTATTGTGGCGCATAATCACCCCTTCGTGGTGGGAGTAGACACCCATGCCCGTACCCACACGTACGCGATCGTCACCTCCGCGGGCGTCGAAGTCGACCACGAAACGTTCCCGTCGACCTTGCCCGGCATGAAACGCGCCCTCGCCTGGCTCACACGCCGTACCGGGGGCGACCTCTCAACCCTGCTCGTGATCGAGGGCATCGCCACCTATGGCGCGAAGCTCGCCCGCCTGGCGGCCGAGGCCGGGTGGGAACAGATCGCAGAAGCACCCGCTACCCCGCCCCGCACGCGCGCGGGCCGGGGAAAGAGCGATGCCCTGGACGCGGTCTTGATGGCCCGGGCCGCGCTCCCTATCGCGCTGACCGACCTGCGGCGCCCTCGCGCCGACGCGGGTGCACGCGCCGCGGTACGGGTGCTGTTGACCGCGCGCAATGACATCGCCGACGAGAACACCCAGAAAATGAACGCCCTCATCGCGTTAGTGCGCGTCCATGAGCTCGGCGTCGACGCCCGTACCGGCCTGACACGCGCCCAGGTGCGTGAGATCAGCCGGTGGCGTCACCGGGACGAACTATTGGAAGTGAAAACGGCGCGGGCAGAAGCGGTCCGCCTGGCCGCCCGCCTAATCGTCCTGTTCGCGGAGCTCGACGAGAACCGGCGTACGCTGCGTGAGCTGTTGCTGACCACCCCGGCAGCGGGGCTGCTGGACGAGGCTGGGATTGGTGACATCACCGCGGCGCGGTTGTACGAGGCGTGGTCGCATCTGGGGCGGTTAAAGAGCGAGGCCGCGTTCGCGTCGCTTGCGGGGGTGAACCCGATCCCGGCGTCATCGGGGAACACGGTACGGCACCGGTTGAACCGGTATGGCGACCGGCAGCTGAACCGGGCCCTCCATTTGATCGCGGTGACCCGGGCACGGTGTGACGAGGCTACGCGCGCGTACGTGGAGCGGAGGCTTGGTGAGGGGCGGACATTGAAAGAAGTGCGTCGCTGTTTGAAGCGGTATATTGCACGTCAAGTGTTTCGGCAGTTGAACGCCGCGGCCGCCCCTCGACTGGCGAGTTGACAAACATAGAAGAATCAGAATCCA
>NZ_JBTJEP020000039.1:0-1410 GCF_054456635.2 Leucobacter faecis | reverse complement strand
GAATTTCGCTACCTTAGGATGGTTATAGTTACCACCGCCGTTTACTGGGGCTTAAATTCAAAGCTTCGACACCAAAGCGTCTAACCTCTCCTCTTAACCTTCCAGCACCGGGCAGGCGTCAGTCCGTATACATCCACTTGCGTGTTAGCACGGACCTGTGTTTTTAGTAAACAGTCGTTCCCCACTGGTCTCTGCGGCCACCACACCCTTTCCCAAGCAAGTTGGTATAAGTGGATGGCCCCCCTTCTCCCGAAGTTACGGGGGCATTTTGCCGAGTTCCTTCACCATGATTATCTCGATCTCCTGAGTATTCTCTACCTGACCACCTGAGTCGGTTTGGGGTACGGGCAACAGCAAACCTCACGTCGATGCTTTTCTCGGCAGCATAGGATCACCTGCTTCCCCATACGGGTCCGCATCGTATCTCACCCTTCACACCACAATCTATTAAAAAGCGGCAGGCTACATACTTACACCGGGACAACCATCGCCCGGCACAGGCTACCTTCCTGCGTCACACCACACGCTCACCACCCTGACATCGGGTTCGCAGCCGCCACCCACACATCACCCGAAGGATCCGCGTAAGCATTGGTTTGCTTAGCACTATCAGTTAGGTCTTTGACGGTTTACCGCCGGTACGGGAATATCAACCCGTTGTCCATCGACTACGCCTGTCGGCCTCGCCTTAGGTCCCGACTTACCCAGGGAAGATTAGCTTGACCCTGGAACCCTTGGTCTTCCGGAGGACGGGTTTCTCACCCGTCTTTCGCTACTCATGCCTGCATTCTCACTCGTGTAGCATCCACGACTGGATCACTCCGCCGCTTCACTCGCCACACGACGCTCTCCTACCCATCCAACGGACTGAACCACGAAGGCTTGTCTATACGTTAAATGCCACAACTTCGGTGGCGTGCTTGAGCCCCGTTACATTGTCGGCGCGGAATCACTTGACCAGTGAGCTATTACGCACTCTTTCAAGGGTGGCTGCTTCTAAGCCAACCTCCTGGTTGTCACAGCAACTCCACATCCTTTTCCACTTAGCACGCGCTTTGGGACCTTAGATGGTGATCTGGGTTGTTTCCCTCTCGACTATGAAGCTTATCCCCCACAGTCTCACTGCTGCGCTCTCACTTACCGGCATTCGGAGTTTAGCTGACGTCAGTAACCTTGTAGGGCCCATCGGCCATCCAGTAGCTCTACCTCCGGCAAGAAACACGCAACGCTGCACCTAAATGCATTTCGGAGAGAACCAGCTATCACGAAGTTTGATTGGCCTTTCACCCCTATCCACAGCTCATCCCCTCAGTTTTCAACCTAAGTGGGTTCGGCCCTCCACGCGCTCTTACACACGCTTCAGCCTGGCCATGGATAGATCACTTCGCTTCGGGTCTAGGACATGCGACT
>NZ_JBTJEP020000038.1:0-1529 GCF_054456635.2 Leucobacter faecis | reverse complement strand
ATCCGCTTGTAACGCCGAAACGTCTTCACCACCCGCCGAATCGACCACCCCGACCTGGCCTCCACCCACCGCGACACGGCAAGCGCCGCCAGCACCACCGACAAATGCGCCTGGATGGATTCCTCCGTACGATGAAAAATTGGGCGCGCTTGAAGATCATGCTTGGACATGCGGAAACTCTTCTCCACCTGCCAGAGCCGGTGATACGCCGCCACCACCTCACTGGCCGGTAACTCCACCAAATTCGTCACGTACCCCTTGATCCCTGCCAAGTCACGCTTACGGGCCGCGAGGTCCTCGTTCACGCTCTTGGTCGCGTCGGTGAGTTTCACGTACCTGTTCTTCTTCACCGACGCTTCACCAGCGACGACCTTGCGTGCTTTGACGAGCTGTTCCTCCACCCCCTTGATGGTGCGGCGAGCATAATCAGAGCGATACCGGTAATGAAACATTTGCTGCCGACGCTCTCCCGCTACCCCTTCGAATCGAGCCTGCGAGAACACCTGTTTGTCAGGAATTTCTTCTCCCGGGTGGTCGTCCCGCCACTGCTGAATCACCGCCGGCACTTGACTCACGCGAGCACCCAGAATGTACGACAGACCGGCCTCATCCAAGGCTTTCTTGTTCGCCTCTGACACCATCCCCGCATCGGCTACCACCGTAATATCGGTGAGGCCGTGAGCCTGCATAAACGACCTGATCACGGGCAACATGGTGTGAGTTTCAGCTTTGTTACCTTCGAACATGTGCGCCGCGAGCGGGAACCCCTGCGCGTCCGTGAGGAGCCCCAACGTGATTTGCGGTTCCAGACGACGTTCCTTGGAAAACCCAGGCACCCGCAGCTCATCCGCCTCGTCAGTCTCAAAATAGAGCGTAGTGACGTCGTACAACACGAGCGAAGATGGCCCGATACCCGCATGGTCCACACACGCCGCGGACAGGCCCTCACGAAACTCGCTCGTCGCGTACATCGGGAGCCTGCGCTTGAGCGTCGCATACGACATCGACGAGATGCCAGCCTCCGCCAGCACACGGATGGACTCGAGCTTGCTGGACGGCTCAATAATGCGAGCAAGCACCAGATTACGGAACACGTCACGGTCTTCCTGGTCAGTGACCTCGCCGAACTGGAGCTGATCGTAGGCGCGGGTGAGGATGTCCCAGAGGACCCCCATCCGGGTGTGCGTGATCGGCACTACCAACTCGGGTGGCGCGGTCTCGCCGAGATCAAATTCTTGCTGGCCGGCCGCCATACGCTGCCGCGCGGTTTGGAGGAGGAGTTCGTACTCGGCATCAGATTTCGCTGACCCGACATGCACCAGGTCGCGTTTCGTGCCTCGGCGCGAGTACACGATTTGCACTGCACGCGACCCCGATTTCGTCGTCACGGTGCGGATGAACGGAGCCATTTGACGATCCTACGACGTTCAGCACCCGAATTAGTGTCCCCCTAGCCGCGACCTGGAACTAGAAATCCCCGGTCACGAGCTTCCCGGGTTCACAAACCCCGAACCGTGAGCCAAGTCGGG
>NZ_JBTJEP020000037.1:0-1577 GCF_054456635.2 Leucobacter faecis | reverse complement strand
CCTGAGTTGACCGCTTTGGGGTGATTTTCCGGTATTTGAGGGCAAGAACGTTGAATTCCTGCGGGGCTTCGTGGAAAATGTGGTTACTAACGCGCCCCTATATATGCTGAAGACGTGTCAGTATTCGTGCGGAAAGTCAAGACGAAGTCTGGCGCGACCGCGGTCCAGATCATCACGAAGACTGGGCGTCAAGTCACCGGAATCGACCACATCGGGTCCGCGCACACTGACACCGATCTAGCACTCTTAACCGATATCGCGAAACAACGCATCCGTGAACGAGAACGCAACGCCGGACAAGGCGAGTTTGAGCTCGATCTTGCCCAGGCTCCCGCATCAACAGCAGTGCTGACACGCGCGTACTCGCGGCTACTCTACGACACCCTCGCAGGCGTATACACGCGCCTCGGGTTTGCCTCCGTCGTCGATGACGCCGTGTTCCGCGACCTCGTGATCGCACGCATCATCGAGCCCGCCTCAAAACTTGACACCATTCGCATCCTTGACGAGCTGGGCCTCACCCCACCCTCGAACACAGGCATCCACCGTTCCCTGAATCGTGCCGCTGATGAGGGCTACCGCGACCTGTTCTCGAAAGCGTGCGTCAAGTTTCGTGGAACCGAGCACCTCACCCTGGTGTTGTACGACGTCACGACATTGTTTTTTCAGGTTGAACGAGAAGATGACTACCGTATCCCGGGGCTCTCCAAAGAACGACGACTGGAACCCCAAATTGTGGTCGGTCTGCTCGTGGACGAACGTGGCTTCCCCCTGCAATTACATTCCTTCGAGGGGAACAAAGCAGAAACGCTCACCTTAGTGCCTGTGCTTGATGCGTTTAGAGCGCAGCACCCGGACGTCACGGTGAGTGTGGCGTGTGACGCGGGCATGCTCTCTGCCGCAAATCTCCTTGCGTTAGAGAACGCTGGCTACTCATTCATTGTGGGGTCCAGGATCGCGAAAACCCCGTACGATATCGCCGAGTTCCATCACAAAGGTGGGGTCCTTGAAGACGGCCAAGTGTTTGAATCACAGCAGTGGTTTGGTCGGGGTGAGACCCGTAGACAACGTCGGGTGGTGTACCAGTATCGCGAGAAACGTGCCCGTCTTGATCTGCGCAACATTGAGAAGCAAGTCGAGAAAGCCCGCAAAGTAGTTGCGGGAACGACGCCTGTGAAAAAGGGCCGGTTCTTGAAGATCACAGACGCGCAGAAGAGCGTCGATGATGCGCTGGTGGAATCCGCGAAGCAGCGAGCCGGTATTAAGGGGTATGTGACGAACCTGCCGATGTTGACCGCCTCAGCGGCTACAGTAATTGAGGCGTATCACCAGCTATTCAACGTGGAAGCGTCATTTCGGATGGCGAAGACTGACCTGCGGGCTCGCCCCATTTTTCATCGGCAGCGAGAAAAGATCGAGGCGCATCTCACGGTCGTGTTTTGTGCCATCGCGATGTCGCGGCATATCCAAGAAGCCACCGGCATATCGATTAAGCGGTTTGTGAAGTTGTTGGCCCCGGTGAAAGACGCGGTGATCGTGATCGAGGGTAACGAGCACAGGGTTCCCGCGGCCCTGAC
>NZ_JBTJEP020000036.1:0-1649 GCF_054456635.2 Leucobacter faecis | reverse complement strand
TGAGTATTCGGACTTCTGAGCACCGCCAGTATTCCGGTTGAGCACCGCCCGCTGAAGCGCAGTTATTGTCTGGTGAGCACCGGTGAATATTCCTTGTGAGCACCATCATGCGAAGCTCCTTCTGTCGCGCGCCGTAATCGTGCGACAGAAGGAGTAATTCTGATGGTACGTAAAATCAGGGCGAAGCTGGTCCTTCAGCTCCGCCACGATGGGCTCTCGTTCGCGCAGATCGAGGCTCAAGGGGTGTCTCGCCATAGCGTCATCAAGGTTGAACGGGCAGCAGCCCGAGAGAACCTTGCTTGGGATACCGCCGCTGAGATGAGCGAGGCCGAGGTATACGAGCGACTCTTCCCCGGGAGTGGTGACCGGGAGAGTGTCTACGAGCAGCCCGATTGGCCGAGGCTGCATCGCGAACTCGCACGGGTTGGAGTCACACTGAAACTCCTCCACGCCGAGTACCGCGATCAGTGCCAGGCCGCGGGCCGCCCCAACATGGGGTACGACCGGTTCTGCAAAACGTACGCTGACTATGTGCGCACGCAGGGCATCTCATCACGCGTAGGGCACAAGGCCGGTCAAACGGTCGAGGTCGACTGGTCAGGCCCGACGATGCAACTCACCAACCCCGCGACGGGGGCGACAACGCGCGTGTACTTGTTCGTTGCTTGTCTCCCGTTCTCACGCTTGGGCTTTGTCGAACCCAGCCTCGATATGCGCCAAGACACGTGGCTGTCTTGCCACGTCGCCATGTTTGACTGGTTTGGCGGCACGACCCCCAGGATCGTGCCCGACAACCTGAAAACCGGGGTGATCAAACATCCCCGCGAGGGAGAAGTCGTGTTGAACGACGCCTACCGAGAACTCGCCGCGCACTACTCGGCTGCCGTGCTACCGGGCCGGCCCCGCCGACCCAAAGACAAAGCGAGCGTTGAGAACACGGTGTGGAGTGTCGCGACGTGGGTGATCGCGTCGCTGCGCCACCGCGAGTTCGCCACGCTTCCCGAGCTGCGGGAAGCGATCTATGAGCAGATGGAAGCGTTCAACCGGGCGCCGTTCCAGAAACGTGCTGGCTCCCGGCAGAGCGTGTTCGACAGCGAAGAACGGCCCAGGCTCAGGCCCTTGCCCGCCGTCCCGTACGAGATCAGTCGTTGGGCGTATGGGCGCAGAGTGGGGCGAGACGGGCACGTTGTATGGGAGAAGAACCATTACTCGGTTCCCTACCCGCATGTGGGTGAACTCGTTGATGTGCGGGTCACTGAGCGAGTGATTGAGATCTATCAGGGCGGCGACCGTCTCGCTTCCCACGCCCTCGCCCCGACAAACGTCACTGGCGAATACTGCACCAGGGATGGTGATCTGCCCGACGGCCCCAAGTATCAGGAGTGGGACAGCGCGCGGGCCCGTGAGTGGGCGACACGAATCGGCCCGCACACCACGACCGTTGTCGCACGCATCTTCGCGTCTGTACCGATCGAGGAACAAGGTTTGAATGCGGCTTTGGCGGTGTTGCGGCTCTCTCGCAGGTATGCCAGTAGCCGGGTCGAGCGAGCGTGCGAGATCGCGTTGGCGACCAAGGTCAGGTCTCCTCGTTACGCGCATCTGCGCCCCATCCTCGAGACCAGACAAGACGAGACGGGGAAACGGCGTCC
>NZ_JBTJEP020000035.1:0-2007 GCF_054456635.2 Leucobacter faecis | reverse complement strand
AGCCGCCGCCTGAGCCGCCGCCGTCGCCTGCCCATCAGCAGCAGCCGAAGCCGACGCCGACGCATTCGCGTTCGCATTCGCATCTGCGCCGGTGTTGCCGCCATCAACGCGAGCCGCGAATGAATCCGCGCTCACCGGAATGTCTCCGGCCCACAGCGTAGCGGTGTACATTTCGTCTTTTTCAAGATCCTTCGGCACCGTAAGTGTGCACGCCGCTACATCCTGCGCCGAGCTGATGGGTACACACGTCTCAAGGGTGCTGCCCGCAGCATCACGCCAGGTCACGACGGTCTCGAGGGGCGTGAGGTTGCCCGACAGGGCAAGCGTGGCCGTGTCGCCCGGGCTCGCAGGTGAAGCAACAGCATCAAAGTTTGTGACGTTGATGTTGGCATTCTCGAAAGGCACAACAGCGTGGTTACGGTTGTATACGTTGTGCAGCGCCGGGTTGAGCGCCGGCACCGTCTGCGGAGTCCACAGCGGGGTCGAGTTGTACTTGCCAAAGGCGGGGAAAGTCGATGAGCTGTAGCTCGAGACGATGTTCCCCGTGGGGTCAGCCACCCACGTGTACATGTTGTCGTAGTCCCAGAAGCCTTCGCCGACGCGTGCTGTGAAGTTACCCTCGGCATCGGTCACAGCGGCCACTGTCTTCGCCACGTAACCGGGATTCGCGACAAGCATCTCCTTGGTCGCCGCGGCACGTGCGTTGCGATCAAGATCCTTGATCGCCTTGTTCGCCGCAGCTCCCTCACGGTTCAGCATTGACACATACACCGTGTAGCCAGCGGCCGGCACGTCACCCAGCGACAGGTTCTGGTTAGGGCCGGTAGCCACATTGCTGCGATCACCAGCACCGGTCTCGAGCCAGACCGTACCCGAAACGGTATATTTTTCATCAGTCTGCACTGAGGGATGCGCTACGGGGCCAGCGTCATCAACCACCGTGTTCGCACTCTGCATGTGAGCCTGAGGCTTCTCGTAGAGGAACACACCAGTGTTGCGCACATTCGTGCCAGCGATCGTAACCGCGCCAAGTGCGCCGTCACCACTTGAGACCTTCACGAACCGGTATGGCGTCATGCCATCAGCCACGCGCATAGCGGTGAGCTCTCCACCCGTTGCAGGGTTTGTGATCGGTTCAACCCACAAGCGGTACTGCTGCTTGGCATCTGCAGTGAAGTAGTGGTTCTTACCAAACGCGTCGGTCCAGCTCGGCAGCTTGAATGCGAAAGCGCCCGGGCCTCCCATTGCACCAGACAACTGGTCAGATGTCTTTGCCGTGTAGATGGGCGAAACTGACCCGTCTTTATCCTGCCACTGAACGAAGACGCTCGTGCCTTCTGGCACTGCGGTCTTGTCGTTCGTAGCGGTCGAAGGCGTCGAGACTCCCGCGTTCCAAACGTGACCGGCAATAACGTACTTGCCCTTAGATACGCTCACGATGTCATTACTCGAAGCGATCTGCCCCGATGCGATACCGTCCGCCACAATCGGCGAGGCTGCGTCCGGTGCTACAGCCGAAACCGGCATGCCCGGCGAAACCACGGCTTGTGCTCCAGCTACGCCCATGCCGAGCGTCAGCGCGACCACCGCGCAGGCAGAAAGTGCTTGGGTCGCTCCCCGGCGAAATGCCGTACCTCGTGCGTGTGCTGATCCATCTGGCCTATTTAGGCGCATACCTTGATCTTCCTAACTTTCACCTGTTGAAAAACTATGTCGGTTCTTAACCGTGGAAAAGCGGACCCTGAGGAACACCCTCAGAGTCCGCTTTCATTGCGCTTGCGCGCTTAGTGGTTACTTCTTGACGCCCGGGATCACGCCCACCCAGTACTCGTCAACCAGACGCTGGAGGAACGCCGCCATCGCCTCACGGCTCAGACCATTCTTCGGACGGTACTCAGGACCAGCAGCAGTCCAGTACCCCTTCGACAGGCCCTCAGTACCCATCCACTCGATCTCCTTGTAGAACTTCGTGTTCTTATCGACGTCAGAGAAGCTCTGCGTCTTCGG
>NZ_JBTJEP020000034.1:0-6541 GCF_054456635.2 Leucobacter faecis | reverse complement strand
CTCACCAGACAATAACTGCGCTTCAGCGGGCGGTGCTCAACCGGAATACTGGCGGTGCTCAGAAGTCCGAATACTCAGTCGCCCAGCATCCGGTCTGCTGAGCTGACCTTTGTGGCGAACGCTCGTTTCGAGCGTTGCACACCCCGCACCCCGGCGAGTCTCATGAGTCGCTGGCAGATTTCACGACCAATCTCCAAGCCCTCACGCCGCAGCAGCGCATACAGTTTCCGGGACCACACACGGAGTAATACTTCTGGTAGAGGCGCGACTCAAATCATTCTGTGGATAAATCACAATCGTTGCATTTCCTTTCCCTTTTTTGGCAAAGCAGCATATTATGAGCGCACATAGGTGCAGCGTGGCACCTTTCAACAAAGGAGTTGATGTGTGTATGAACGACAATGTCCGATCTGGAGGTTTTCGCTCAAGGCTCATGACAGCCTTCATATCCGCGGCGTTGCTCTCAGGTGTTGTAGCTGCTCCGATGGCTGCAAATGCAGCGACCGGTGGGAAGACTTTCCTCAGCGCGTATGTTTATGACTACTGGGGGGCAGAATGACTTAACCCGAGCAAATTTGACAACGTACAGTGCTTGGCTTCAGGCTTGGAAAACTACAAGCACATATCCGGCAGGTTGGATTGGTTTGAGGAACAGGCTGGTGGCCACCAATGGTTCGATAATGACATCAAGCACGACGCTCTATAATTCCACCGCAACGATGGCATTTGGGTCCCAAACTCTCATGAAAACAGAGGGGCCTCGGTACGGCAACGGCATCGTTTTGACTTGGAACGGTAACGGCTACACCAATAAGTATCCGAAGCGAACGCCAAATGTTTCTTAATTGGAGAGTGACATGAAAGGCAAAGTTAAAAAATCAATTCTTGCTTCAGCAGTGGTTGTTTCTGGAATCGCAGTAGGCACACTGATTGGGTCGGTATCTGGTGCAGCGTTTGCCGATGATCCTTCTGAATACAAAACCAACAGTAATGGTTTGACGTTAGGTACAGTTCTTGACGCTGAAGAGTTGGGAGTTTATCCCGATCTTGTTTTTGCGACTGCGACTAACGGTGAAGAGGGTTATGTTTTCAACGCTGAACTTGAGGGAGAGACGCCTAAGTCACCAGAGGAAGCTGCAACCTGGAATGAAACCCACAACGTTGACCGGGTGATCAATGTTTACGCTTCTGATGGTGAGACCGTTATCGGTGAATTTCTCATTTCAAAATCGGATCCAAGCTATGATTTCGAGGTTCCGAGGTAGCACTTCAAAAACGGTCGTTTATGGCGCGCCTTCGGGCGCGCCATTCGTCTGTGTAGACTCGCCGAGGAAACACGCGCCGAAACTCCCCGCCGAAACCTAATCCCGCCACAACCTGCAAGCTAACGTTTTCGGTATGGGAGATCGAATCGGATACGGCCGTGTCTCAATGGCGAATAGCCCTATCGGGAAGCGCCAGTCCACCTATCGGGAAGCACGATTCCGACGACCGGGAAGCGCTCGCCCCGTGCACCAGCTGGTCCTGATGCGATTTCAGGATCAAGGAGTGCGCTCTTGTGTTCAGGGAGTTCATCCAAGACTTCACGAGGTCGTCGGTAGCCTGAAGAGTGGTGCGAGCGGAGACTCCAAGGTTCTCGCCGTAGAGGCCCATGCTGCGACGTCCGTCTTCGGCGTACCAGTTGTACTCAGAGTGCTCGTACTTGCCGTTGTCGACAAGATACTGGGTCCAGTCGCTTTTGCGGAGCTGATAGAGGTTGGAGTTAGTTAGAGCGTGCAGGCCGCGAGACGTTCGCTCCTTGTTGACCAGGATGAACACCCGGTCTTCAATTTGCTGTTGAGTGGCCTTCGCCGCAGGTTTAGGAGTTACCTGCACCACTCCAATTGACATCGAAACGCTGGACTGTCCGGTAAGCGATCCAGTCACTCGTACCGAGAGGTCTTTGCCTTCGTCGGATACGATGGGGACGTAGCTCGAGCTGGTTGCTCCTGCGATGGACTTACCGTTGGCACGCCACTGATAGCTGTAGGTCAGCTTCGATGGTTCCTCGCCCGGGCATACGATCAGCTCCAGTTGGGCGGCGGGAGCCGCGCGTATTGGCGGGTTGCTGGTGCTCCGCGGTTGACGCGTGCGTTGCCGAATGAGTATTGGCAAGCGCAGGGTGTGTTATCCCATGGAGGTTGTGGACGTTACCGGGCGACTTAGCGAACCGCCGTGTGCGGGTCCGCATGCACGGTGGTGTAAGAGAGTGGGCGGGAGACCCGACCCACCTACTCGATGCGGCACCGTCGTATCGCAGCAGCAGCTTTGCTACGGTGGAGGCTACGCACTCGCTGGGATTGCACAGTTCTTCGGGCGAGTGCGCACAGAGCAACGACGCCCGCCTAAGAAATGAGTAGCAGCAATGTCGACTAACCAACCCGATGACGCCGCTCTAGCCGGTGCGGTCAACGACGATGAAGTGGCCATTCAAGCGACGCTCATGACGGTGCTCGGTGCGTTCCAATCTGGTGAAGCCGCGGGCATCGGTGCCCTGTTCACGCGAGACGCCGACTGGACGAACGCGTTTGGTACGAGGCTCACGGGCGGTGTCGCGGTTGAGGAGTACCTGCTCGGTCTGTTTGCCGACGCCAGTTTTTCGGCAGGAAAGCTCGCGGGAGCGCCCGAGGTCAGCGTGAAGCAGCTCGGCGAAGATGTCGTTGTCGCTCACGTGACCACCACGATTGTCGGTCAGCTCACCGAGGCGGGCGAAACGCTGGGAGACCGCACCACGAACTCGCTGCACATTCTGCACAGGCAGCCAGACGGTCGCTGGTTGATCACCACGCAGCTCTTCGCTGATGCGCGCACCGAAACAACCTATAGAGCTCACAAGTAGCAAGCGACGATACAGAGCGTTAGCGTTAGCGTTAGCGAGAACGAGAAGCCATGTATGTTGTCACCATCGTCGCCCTCTTTGCTGTTCTGCCAGCGGTCAGCGTCGCACTCGAATGGGTGCTGCGCCCTAAGCGGCGTGACCTCTGGTCGCTCATCGGCCGCTGGGTGGTGTTCTGGGCTGTCGGAGTGCGGTTGTTCACCGCTGGTCTGAGCCAGGCGATGCAGCCCGAGTACACGGCCGAGGGCATTTTTGGCATCACCGACCCTGTGGTGTTGCCGTTTATTCAAGAACTCGGGTTTGCCAATATGTCGATTGGGGCGGTCGCGCTCATCAGTGTCTTCGTGCGACGATGGAGCATCCCTGCCGCTGTCTCGGGCTTACTGTTCTTTGGATTCGCGGGCTTTCGGCACCTGTTCTCGGGCGACCTCGGTACGAGTGTGCAGCTGATGGCGCTCATTTCTGACCTGTACATCTTCGCGGTGCTCGCGGCCTATCTGATCGCGCACCTCCTACGGCATAGAAATACATCAGTGCCCGCCGCCAGCTAACCGAATGCACAGCACAGCGCACGGGCTATCAGCGTAGACTCGCGTGGTCGGCCGGCAGTCCTCGGCCGCAGGTGGAGTGAAACTGTGACTCGTGAACATATGCGCCCGGTGCTGCAGCCTAGTGCGAGCTTTGACTGGATCATTGGCTCCGACGAGCCCGGCGCGGCCTCGCGGCTCGCGCAAGAAACGTCGTGGGCGCTGCTGGACCGTGTGCGCGGTGACGCAGACCCTGAGCTGGTTGAGCGCGTCATCGGGATCGCGACAGGCGACGGCATCGACGACATTGCAGAGCTGTGGGCATGCGAGGGCGAGCACTCTCTGGCGGGGGTGCTGTGGCGCCTGTACTTGCTGCGTCGCGCGGTGAGCGCCGACGATGTCGGCGCAGCCGACCTGTTTCGCCGCGGAGAAGCCGCTGCCGTGACCATCGATCCGGTCGTTGCGGGCGCTGCAGAGCCGGTCACCCCCGAGTCCATTCAAGCCCTGTGCGACACTATTTTGCGTGGAGCGTTTCTGGGTGACCTGGGCGCCGCCCTCGAGCGCGCAGCGAGTTACTGCCGTGTCATGGCGCTGGGAGCCGCCGACCTCGCCGACGCCCGCGATGACCTCGATGATGCCCACGCGGCGCACCTCACCTCGCGCGCGCTGCGGTACTCCACGATCGCACACGAGCTGCACGCGGGGGCACGCCGCTGGCGCGACGGTACGCTCGCGTAGCGACGCATCGGGCCGCGGGCGCTCCCGGGTAACTTTTCAAGTGCGCTCCGGATCAGCCTGGACTAGACTGGGTTCTGCTGGGCCGCAGTAACCCCGGGCTCCAATTTTTGCCGCTTCGAGCGGCCTTCCGCCGAGAGGCGTTTCTGCGGTCTGGCACTCTAGCTCTCAGCCAACGTGCACCCAGGGGCGCAGCTGCACGCGCGGTTCAGCCTCGCGCAGCACTTCGCGCGTCATCGGGGCGATCTCGCCCTCACCGAAGAGCAAGAACCGCAGCAGGTTTGCGAGCGGGTTGCCCTCGGTCCACCTGAAGTAGAGGTGCGGCGTCACATTGAACGACGCTCCCAGGTGCAGTGCGACGGCAGCGAGCGCATTGGGTACGCTCGGGCTGCGCACCGTGAACACGTCATAGCCGTGCCGATTCTCGTAGCGCACCACCAGTTCGCCTTCGAAGTCTGAGCTGTCTGAGATCTCGACCTCGATGAACACGGCCACCGCGTCAGGCAAGCCGTGGGCGGCGCGTGCGTGGCGGAGCTTGGCGGCGTAACGCTCAGCGCTCACGTCGGTGGGTTCGTGGGCGATGAGGCGCAGTGCGCTGTCGTGACCGACACTGAGCGCTTCGACTACGCGGTACGCTGCCGCATCGAGTGTCACCGAGGTGGCACGTAGCTCGGTTGAACGGGCGACGCGAGACACGAAGCTCACCACCAGAATGCCGAGAATAAACAGTGCCGCGATGCGAATACCGTCGGGGCGCTCGACCACATTTGCGACGGTCGTGTACAGGAACACGACCGTGATGACGCCAAAACCAACCGTAGCGCCGCGCTGCCGGGCGGCTCGCGCATGCAGCGTCACCGCGACCGCGGCTGAAGTGATGAGCACCAGTACGCCGGTCGCATACGCCCCGCCCTGGGCGTCAACACTCGCCTGAAAGACGATGGTCACCACAAACGCTATGGCAGTGAATACCAGCACGAGGGGGCGGGTCGCGCGTGCCCAGGCGGGCGCCATGCCGTAGTGCGGCAGATACCGGGGCACAAGGTTCAATAGGCCAGCCATGGCCGAGGCGCCCGCGAACCACAAGATCGCGATCGTGATGAGGTCGTAGCCCGTACCAAACCCTTCGCCGAGGTATCGGTGGGCGAGATAGGCGAGGGCACGGCCGTTTGCTTTGCCGCCCTCTTCGAACTCTGCGGCTGGAATCAGCGCGACCGTCGTGATCGACGATGTCACGAGAAACACGCTCATGATCAGCGCCGAGGTGGTGAGCAACCGTTTTGCCCCGCGAATGCGGCCGGCGGGGTTGTCTTCGGTGTCGCTCGCGTCGCCCCGAATCTGCGGCATCACGGCGACACCGGTCTCGAACCCAGACAGGCCGAGCGCTAATTTCGGAAACACGACGAGCGCGATCGCCACCACAAACAGTGGGTTGCCGTGCTGCGTGGTGAGCACGCTCCACCAGTCGCCGAGCACGACGGGGCGACGCACGAGCTCGGCGAGCGCCACCGCAATCACGACGAGGTTCGCGGCGAGAAACACACCCACGAGCACCACTGCGAGTCGAATCGCCTCACGAAAACCGCGTAGGAACACAATGCCGAGCCCCGCGAGCAGCGCCAGCGTAATGACAACCTCTTGCCCGCGTACGGCGGCGGGCGCAAACGGGTTCTCGACGAGGTGCGCGGTCGCATCGGCGGCAGACAGCGTGATCGTGATCATAAAGTCGGTGGCGGCAAACCCCAGCAACGCGAGCACGGCGAGTTTGCCGCCCCAGCGCGGCATCAGCTTCGCGAGCATCGAAATTGATCCGGTGCCGTGGGGGCTCTGCTCGGCGACCCGGCGGTACACCGGCAGCGCGCCAGCGAGAGTCACCGCGACGAGCACGATCGTGGCGAGCGGGGCGACTGCCCCCGCCGCGAGCGCCGCGATCGCCGGCTGATAGCCGAGCGTCGAGAAGTAGTCGAGGCCGGTAAGGCACATGACGCGCAGCCAGTGCGCGCGGCGTTCGGGCTCGGGCCGACCGTGCGGGCCGGCGTGCCGCCCGGGTGCCTCGGCGGTCTCTGCGACGAGCCACGACCGCAAGGCCGCCCGCCGCGTGCGGCGAGGCGGCTCTGCCCCCATTTCAAGCGACGATCCCGTCGCGCTATTGATCACGGCGCAACATTACTCTTACGGGGCGTCGTGCACCAGCCCCAAATTTCGCTCCGGATCGAGCTGGATCCTGCGACTCCCTCGTCGCGCAGGATGACCGGGTGCGGGATCGCGCAGGATGACCGGGTGTGGGATCGCGCAGGATGACCGAGTAGCGGACAGCGCCTATTCCTCGTCATCCTGATATGGAGATCGATTTGTCAAGTGGGCAGGGGAAAACGCCGCCAGACTGGCTGCCTAGCGGCGTTTC
>NZ_JBTJEP020000033.1:0-17268 GCF_054456635.2 Leucobacter faecis | reverse complement strand
CCAACCTAGCGCGGGCCGGCAACGCGGGCGCGTGACCGCTACCGGGCACTCCCACGTCTGCTACCGGGTCAACCCACCGGGTCAACCCACAGGCGCTACCAAAAGGGACGGCTAAACACTAGCGTTACGGGATACGGCTATTCGCCAATCCGGTTGCAGGACGAGTACCGGAAACTCGCTGGTGTTTTTGAGGAGGGCGGCGCTTCACTTGACATTACGACTGAGGCAGGCAGCAACACGGTGAAAGCGCTCCTCGATGTGGCATCGGCGGCGAATCAGTCTGCTGGGGCGACGATGCTGATGACGGGTGATCAGGAGGCTGCGAACGCGATTCTTGATGAGGGCCGGCAGCGGGTGATTGATATGCGGGTTGCGTTGGGTGAGGATCCTGGGGTGGCTGCGGCGTGGGCTGACGGGCTGGTGTCGTCGTCGGCTGAAGTGGAGCAGGCGATGCAGCAGGTCGCGTCGGCGGTGGATGGGATTGCGCCGGAGAAGATTGTGCAGGTCGATGCTGAGACTGCTGACGCGCTCAAAGATATTGACGGCGTGAATGTGGTGAAGATCGATGACAAAACTGCGTACGTGTACGGCGACAACAAGGACGCGAACGCGAAGATCGATGAGATCGTGGCGAAGCATATGCCGGGTAAGTCGACGGCGATCACCGCGAATGACAAGAGTTTCTGGGATTCGTGGTTCGCGATCCAGAACGCTCAGATGCGTGACAAGGTGGTGAACATTGTGAAGAATGTGACGGAGACGTTCTCGAGTCTGGGCACGCCGAAGTCTGCGGACGGGAACCTATTCACCTTCGCAAATGGTGGCGGTCTTGATACCGGCATTTATGCGGGCGGTCCACCGATCACGCGTTTTGCTGAGCCTGAGACTCAGTGGGAAGCGTTCATCTCGGGTAAGCCGGATCAGCGTGACCGTAACCGGCAGATCTGGGCCGAGACCGGCAACCGTCTGGATGCGTTTTCGGGACTCGAGTCCCGTATCGCGGAGATCGTGGTTAATCAGGGAATGCCGTCAACGCTGGTGGTGCGGGACGTGAATGAACGGCTGATTGGCACGATGGCTGTCGTAGCTGATCGAAAGATTGATCAGTTCGTGGAGCAGCAGGCGTCGGAGCATCGTCGCAGTTGGTAAACAGTATTGCCCCTCTCTGGTTTCGGCCAGAGAGGGGCAATACGGGTTTCTATGCAGCTATGCCGATAGCGGCTCTAAAGTGTTAGTTTGAGGCCAAAGGGATTCATGGGCGTCGAAACCGGAAGTAAACTTCTCAAAGAGCTCCTGCCGTGGCACTGAATCCGGAGAGCGCGGCTGCCTCACTGATGTCCACCATTGTGCAGTGGCTGACGGGGCCACAAAAACGAACATTGAGGACCACGGACCTACCGAAGAGGTCACCTGACTCTTCCTCCATTCCGATCCGACGTAGCTATGCGCTAGCGACCTTGTAAGAAGGTGAGACTTTGCGCAGGACGTTGATTCGGTGCTATCGGCTAAGAGAACGGTGAGGGCGAGCGCGGAATTCGCCATTTCCTGTAAAGCCTCCGCCAGTTCTGTTTCCTGCTTCCGCTCCCGAATGCGGGCCGCCACGGCAGAACCAAGTGCGAGCAGAACAATGACTAGTCCCGCGACAATTACCACCACTTCAGAAATAATAATCATCACGAAACCTCCTCCTGGGCCTCAGGATATCCTAGATTCATTTGCGTGTGTTGTGACGCACTTCATCAAGCTTTTCATTCATTGAAGCTGTCGTCTTCTCGATCGAGATGAGTGATTTGTCGAGCAAACTGTGTACGGAGTCAAGAGCCGTCTTGGTGGTGGTGACAGACTCACGGGCAATCTCGTTCAATGTCTGATCTGATGGAAAGAGCTTCTTGATCAGGGGAGGTCCAGCGACCATGATCACCGCAGTCAAGAAAGATACGACCGCTGCGATAACCGGGAGTGCTGAACCCGAAGAACCTGATTCGGATGTAGCTTCTTGTAAGAACCAGATCAATGTTCCTCCAGGTTCAGAACTGAAATATCATTACCACCACGTTCAAACTTGGCAACTGAGGCAGACAATTCTGCAATTTCTTCAGAAAGCTGTCGCAGCTCCGTGGGCGTAATCTGGAAATTGATTGTATGCCCTCCTGAAGCGACTTGATCGTCAAACCCGAACCGTGCGGACACTAAGGGAAGGACAGCTGCGTGCTCTGCCTTGGAGTCAATAACGCGAAGATCTATTGCAAATTTAAAGAATCTGAGGAGAGGGGAAATTGCGTCTCGCCCTTCGATGGCCTCTAGCTTGAGCATTTGTGCTGAAGCGTCACGTAGGAGGGATCGAATACGGGACGTCTTAAGGTCATCAATTTCAGCTTTTGATTGGATGTCCTGAAGCACTTTATCAACGCCGTCTCGAATGCCGGCATCGTACAGCAAATGTAAAGATCGGACCCGTAAATCGAGCTTGGATTCCACAGCATCCAAGTTCTGCTGTGTATGCATGTACTCACTTAAAACCGTTGAGCAAATGACTTCAAACTCGGCAGCGGGTAGCTCTAAGGTCTCCAGGAGCGTCTCTAGATAAGATTCCACATCCAAATAAGGGGCGAGGCGAGTCATATGGTCAGCCTAGTCGAGTTCTACTACTTTTAAATGGGCTATTTAGCTGCCAAATGATGGATGAAGTGGGAACCCTAGGAGCGACAATTGATCGGGCGAGAACTCCCATCATCACCGCGCCATCAAATCATGGGTGATCTCACAAACTCGATCCGGAGCTCGTGCGCGTTTACTTCAAATTGTGACCCTAGGAAACTCCACTTCTTCGCATTTGCTGCATTCCCACCAAGCTTCCCACCAGAAGAGTGTTCCTTGTCGGCATTTGGGGCAGGAGCCGTTGGTGATGAGCTCGGGATCGTCTTTGATCATGTGGTGACCATATCGTTGGGTCCAACAAGATGATGACAATTGGCCAAGGGGGTGCGGTTCACACGCCCCCATCCCGCATTTCAGGTGCGAGCTGCACATGTGTAACACGTGTCCAGGTCCACCCAGCATGATCTGACAACAAATCTGACAACAATCGCCCCGAAAACGTGCAGAATGAACCAATCCCCAGTAATCCAAAAGGGTTGAGACGAAGCCACATTTATAGATGCTGACCAGGTGGTTTAGCTCCGAGGAGGTTCGATTCCTCTCCAGGGCACTTACTTATTGGGGTATCGTGCCGCCCGCACGCTGCCGGGTAGGTGCCGCCACAGATGCAAAGCCTACGGCGATTCCGCGTCCCGATTGTTATCGACTTTCGTGTAACGGCCACGTTTGTCACGCACCTGTCCATCGCCAGTGCTCTGAGCTGTAGCGGCGGCTGACTTCTCAACGAGTTCTTGAGCCGCAGCGATACGGTCCGCCCCAAAAACGATGTCAAACAGATCTAGCTCCCGATCGGTCGCGCCAAGCTCACTTGCGTATCTAGGTATGCGGGTTGCTGCGTCGGCCGCCTTAGCAATAGCTTCATAGGCTTGATCGATGGTTATTGCGTAGCGGTCTCGATCAGCGATGAGGAGCCGCAGATCGCGGTCGTGAGGGTCGTCCTCCCGGTTAATGGGAGTGCCCTCGAGCTCGCCTGGGTGCGGGATCACATCGAAAGCAGGGGAAGCAGCCCAGTCGGCGCTTGTGCGGAGAAAACCATGGTTGCGGGCGTGGTCGTCGGCATTATTGACCAGGACGGTAAAAGCGACGCGTCGAAAGAGCTCGGCTCCAAGCTTTACTTTGTTCTCTGAGACAGCGAGTGCTTCAGATGCAAGTTGAGCGTAGGTGAAATCTGTTGCATCAGAAAGTTGCAAAAGGCCGGCGGCGCTTCGGTACCCGATGCGCCAGCCGTTCTCGTCCCGGTCAAATCGCTCCAGCAACGAAACACCATCAGAGCCACCTTGGCCGGGCACATACTTCATTTGGGCCACGTTGATCCCTGCGTGTGCTGCGGCTCGCGAGGTCGCTACCTCCCAACGTGCGACATCCCACCTGTCGTCTCGGCTGGGCAACTTCGCTAAAGCTAGGCGACCTGAGTCAAGCCTCACTGTGAACTTTGGTCGAGCTCCGCCTGCGCCGGTGCCGGTCGGGAGCAAGCGGAGAGCTTGCTCGTCGAGTTCCTCTTCGGTTTCGACTCGTCCTGTCACCGTAGCCATCCATGGGAGGAAATCTGTATCGACGATATTTGCTGCTTGTTCCGCTGGTGATCCTGGGCGTGAGAAGCGTAGCGCACCCTGCCTGGTCTCATCAGGAATTCGCAGAAGTATGTCGAGGTCGGTGAGTCGGCGCGGGCGCCGGCCCTCCTTGCGCGCGGTGCGGCGCTCGGCAGACTCAATCAGCCTGGTGCCCCACCGGTCTGGCTGCACATCACGAAACGCGAAGAAAGTGTTGAGGTGTACCGCGGGGACATGTAACGCTGTATCGAGTGGAAGGTCAGGGGATAGTGCGTACCGGAGCGGGTCAGCAAGGTAGGACTGTGAGTAACGAAACGTCATAACCGGCTGACGGCGCGGCTTAATGAGGAGCTGTTCAATGCAACCAGCATTTACCTGCCTCCCGTCAGGCAGCTGCACCTCTACCTCAACCCGCTCAGATTCGGTGGCGTTCATGAACGGTGCCCGTCAAGAAACGCGGCAAGCCGTGCTCGACCCTGGGCCGACTGCAGCGGGTCAGCGCCCGTGACGACAGGGTCAAGCAGGCCGACAGCGCGGAGAATCTCGAGAGCCGCAGCGAACCCAATGTTCTCTCCCCGCTCAAATTTCCGTAGCGTGGTCAAACTCACGCCAGCGCGAGCTGCTGTGCGTTTCGCGGTAAGGCTGTTGAGCTTCCGCATCGTGGTGACGTGTTCACCCACTGTCTCCATTGCACGTTGTACGGGCGCAGAGGGAACCACCATAATCACTTCCCTTCAGATCTGCCAGAATAGTAACACTTTTGCGTTAAAGCTGACAGATTACTGGCACCTTTGCGATGGATCTTGCTGCATCGTGAACCGTGTCACGAGCTCGATCGGCTGAGGCACTAGTCGCGTGAGAACGGTGGATGCACGAGCAGATCGACGCGCTCCGTGAGAAACGCAGCGAGGGTTTGTGCCCCGGCGAGCGGGGCGCCCGCGCGCCAGCGCACTCGCACCTCGCCGTCGGCCAAGCCGATTGGCAACTCGCTGTCTGCACCGGCGCTGTCTGCATCGACGCGGCCCGCAACGGCACGATCCGGATCAAGATCAGGGGTGAGCGCGTTAGTGGGCGCGCCCGCGGCCGTCATGAGTGGCACCGCATCGAAGCTCACGGGGGAGCCGACTGCGTAGCCGCCGCGCAGTGCGGCGGCCGCGATCTCGCGGCGCTCCTCGCGCGACTCCGACTGAAAGCTGGGGCGCCCGCGCTCGGCCGCGCGTGTGGAGTGGCCGTGCGCGTAGAGCGCGCCGTCGCCGCCGAGCAGCAGCGTGCCGAGGCGCCAAGCCTCGCCGAGTGGCTGCATCGTCGCTTTGCGGCGCCACAGAAATGTGCCGCGCTCGGGCACGTACTCGGCGAGCGCCTCGGGCGCGATGCCAGCTTCACGCAGCGCCTCAGCGGCCGCGGCGCACGCGAGCGCGGCACGCTGCCACGCCTCGCGCGTCTGTTTGTCACTCGCCATGGGGCAAGTTTATCGCGCGCGATGCCCCGCGCCCCGGCGAGCGCGGCCCATAAACTGGGGGCATGAGCACACACGAGGCGGCAAGCACCGGCGCGGCAGGCAACGACGGCGCCGAATCCATCGAGGTCGAGCGCAAGTATGAGGTGCCTGAGCACGCGGTCATGCCGCGGGCCGAGGCCTATGCGGCGCTCGGGCTCACGCTCGATGCGCCCGAGACACACGAGCTGCGGGCCACCTATTTTGACACTCCGGATCGCGCCCTCGCCCGCGCCGGCATAGCCGTGCGCGAGCGCAGCGGTGGGCACGACGCAGGGTGGCACGTGAAACAACGGCTCTCGGGTGGCGTGCGGGAGGTCGCCTGGCCACCCGCGCCCGAGGCGCCCGAGGCGCTGATCGCGAAACTGCACGAGCTGCTGGCGGGTAACACGGGTGAAGCGGGTGCAGCGGTCGCTGGCCCTGTGGTCGCGACGCTGCAGCTCGAACCGCTTGCGCAGATGCGCACCACCCGAGTGACGACGCTCGTGCGGCAGACGGGCAAGCCGGTGATCGAGCTCGCAGACGACCGTGTGCTCGGCATCGATCATACGGCTGGCGGGGTGCGCAGAGCCTGGCGCGAGTGGGAGGCTGAGCTGGTGCTGGGGGAGGACCCCGCGGTGCTCGCCCTGGTGGAACCGCTGCTGCTCGCAGCGGGGGCGGTGCCGTCGCTCAGTTTCGCGAAGATCGCTCGGGCCTCGGGGCAGCTCGTGGTGGTCGCCAAGCAGCGCGGTGCGAGCCCGGCGCAGATCAGTGCGCTCGAGGCACTCGACGCCGATGATCAGGCGCGGGCGCGTACCCTTGAAGTATGACGCGCAGCCCCAAGAACAACAAGCCCAAGCAGCCTGGCAGTAAGGGCGATGAGCCGTCGCCCGAGGCGAAGCGCAAGCAGATGTTTGTGGGAATCGGCATGGGGCTGGCGATGGGCCTCGTACTCAGTCTGCTCACTCAGTTCTGGCTGTGGCTTCCCGCCGGCCTCGCTATGGGGCTTGCGACGGGTGCGATCATGAAGCCACCCGCCGAGTAGCGGCGCACACGCGCCACAAAATGCCAATGTCACTTGCGTTGACATTGGCATTTACAGATCGTCCGAGGTGTGCAATGATCGTGAGTGGACATCGACGACGAGGACTCCATGAAACCCACCATTTTTGAAACGAACCGCCCCGCAGCCAAGATCGTTGAAGACGCGCTCGCGGGCACTAAGCTCGGCTGCTTTTGGATCGACGACGTCGCGGGTAAAGCCGCGCGCTACCCCGTACTCGCTCACGACGCCCGCGTCGATGACGTGGTCGTCGGCGGCGGATACGCGGGCCTGTGGACCGCGATCAAGCTCAAGACCGAGCACCCCGACCGTCGGGTGATGCTGCTCGAAGCCGTGCAGGTGGGCTGGGCGGCCTCGGGCCGCAACGGCGGGTTCTGCGAGGCGAGCATCACACACGGCGAACCCAACGCCGAGTCGCGCTGGCCTAACGAAACCGGCACCCTGCGCCGCCTGGGCTACGAGAACCTCGACGCGATGGAGAAGTTCTTCGCCGACAACAACTTTGATGTTGACTTCGAGCGCACCGGCCAGCTGTCGGTTGCGAACGCGCCGCACCAGGTCGACTGGCTCGGTGAAAGCGACGACCCCACCGTCGAGGTGCTCGATCAGGCTGAAGTGCAGGGCCGCATCAACTCGCCCACGTTCTTAGGCGGCGAGTTCGCCCCCCGCGAGAACGCCAACCTGCACCCCGCAAAGCTCGCCGCAGAGCTTGCGCGCCACGCCGCCGAGATCGGCGTCGAGATTCACGAGGGCACCCCGGTGCAGCGGCTTGACGGCTCGGCAGATACCCCCATGCAGCTCACCACAACAGGCGGTACGGTCACGGCCGAACGCGTCGCGCTGTGCACCAACGTGTTTCCGTCTCTGTTGAAGCGCTACCGGTTTCACACGGTGCCCGTCTATGACTACGTACTCATGACCGAACCGCTCACAGCTGAACAGCTCGCAGCGATCGGCTGGGACGGCCGCGAGGGCCTCGCCGACATGGCTAACCAGTTTCACTACTCGCGCCTCACCGCCGACAACCGCATTCTGTGGGGCGGCTACGACGCGGTCTACTTCTCGGGCGGCAAGATCAAACGCGAATACGAAGACCGCATGGAGAGCCATCGCAAGCTCGCGAGCCACTTCTTCACCACTTTCCCGCAGCTAGCGGGCGTCAAGTTCAGCCACCGCTGGGCGGGCGTCATCGACACGTCGACGCGGTTTTGCGCGTTCTTCGGCCAGGCTCACGGCGGCCGCGTGCAGTATGTCTCGGGCTTCACCGGCCTGGGGGTGGGCGCGACCCATTTCGCGGCCGACGTGCTCGTCGACCGCTTCGAGGGCCGCGTCACCGAGCGCACCGAGCTCGAAATGGTCAAGCAGGTGCCCCTGCCCTTCCCGCCCGAGCCCGCCGCCTCCATCGGCATCAACCTCACCCGCTGGTCGCTCGACCGCGCCGACCACAACGACGGCAAACGCAACGTGCTGCTCAAAACGCTCGACGCGCTCGGCCTGGGGTTCGACTCGTGAGCGCGGCTGAGCTGCTGCCCGAGGGGCGAAACCACGCGGTCAGCGCACTCACGGCGGGCGTCGCCCTCGAGGCGGTGCCCGAGGCCGACACCGTTGCGGGGGTTCCCCAGCAGGGCGTCACCGAGCTCGGGACCGTAGCGGGCGCCGAGCTTGGCATCTGGGAGCTGCGCGCGGGCGTCGTTACCGACACCGAGGTCGACGAACTCTTCGTCGTGCTCTCGGGTGAGGCTACCATCGAGATCCTGTCGGGCGCAGAAGCGGGCCGCGAGATCACGGTGCGCGCGGGCGACGCGATGCGCCTCGTCGGCGGCACGCGCACGCGCTGGAACGTGCGCGAGCACATCCGCAAAATCTATATCGCGGCCGAGTAACCTGCCAGGCTTTTGATCCGGATCGCCCGCTGCGCCGTATTCCTGGCGTACAGCGGGTGATCGGTAGGATTGTGACGTGGAAGAACACAGAGGTGAGATAGGCCCCGCCGGGGGCGCGGAGCAGGAGCTCCCCCTCGGAGTGCGCGTCGCCGCGGCCTGGTCATGGCGGCTGATGCTGATCGGCCTGGCGTGCGCCGGTTTCTTCTGGCTCATCGTGCAGGTGCGCATCATCGTGATTCCCATCTTTGTGGCGATCTTGCTCACCGCGCTGCTTGCGCCAGTCGTGCACTGGTTTGAACGCCACGGGGTGCCGCGCGGCGTGGGCATTCTCGTTGCCCTGGCCTCGTTCGCGGCATCGGTGTGGGTGCTGGTGTGGCTCATTGTGACCCAGATGCGCAACGGCTTTGACGACCTGGCCGCGCGCTCGACCGAGGTATGGAAAGAAACGCTCAAGACCGTCGAGGGTAACTCGTTTGGCTTCTCGGCCGAACAGGTCGACGGGTTCATGGCGCAGTTCATGAAAACGGTGGAGGGGCACCAGTCTGAGATATGGAACGGTGCGCTCGGTGTCGCCACCTCAGCCGGCCAGTTCATCGCAGGTATTCTCCTCACCCTGTTCTCGCTGATCTTCATGCTGATCGACGGTAAGCGCATCTGGTACTGGGTGCTCGGGTTCTTGCCGGCGAAGGCACACGCCCCCGTCGACGCCGCGGGCAGCGCCGGCTGGGTGTCGGTCGGACAGTATGTGCGCGTGCAGATTTTTGTCGCGTTCGTCGACGCTGTCGGCATCGGTGTCGGCGCCGCGCTGCTCGGTGTACCGCTGCCGATTCCCATCGCGATCCTGGTCTTTCTGGGCTCGTTTATCCCGTTTCTCGGCGCGATCTCGACGGGGTTGCTCGCCACGTTCGTGGCACTCATCTACAACGGCCCCGTCAACGCGCTCATCATGCTGGGCGTCGTGATTCTGGTGAACCAGATCGAGGGCCACGTGCTGCAGCCGCTCGTCATGGGCAGCGCGGTGCGCGTGCACCCGCTCGGCGTGGTGCTCGCGGTGTCGACCGGCGCGCTGCTCGCCGGGATCCCGGGCGCGCTATTCGCGGTGCCGCTCGCGGCCTCTGCGAACGCGATCGTCAACACATTCGTGAAGAAAGCGTGGACGCCGGGCATTGATCCGGTGGCCGAATATCACAGGCGCGCACACACCAGAACAGCGGCCAAGAAACGCGCCAAATCGTTTGCCAAGTTTATTCGCAAGGAAGGACAATGATGACCGAGGGCTACACCGCACCCACCCTGGCCGAGTTTGAACAGACCCTCGAGGTCGTGCACCGGGTAACGCGCCGCACTCCGCTCGAGTCGTCACGCTTCCTCGCCGAGAGCCTGGGCGTCTCGCGCGTCTACATGAAGTGTGAAAACCTGCAGCGCACGGGCGCCTACAAGCTACGCGGCGCCTACAACAGGCTCACACGCCTCACCCCCGAAGAGCGCGAGCGTGGCGTCGTGGCGGCGTCGGCCGGCAACCACGCCCAGGGCGTCGCGTACGCCGCCCGCGAGCTCGGCATCAAAGCCACGATCTTCATGCCTCGCGGCGTCGCGCTGCCCAAGCTCCAGGCCACGAAGGGCTATGGCGCAAACGTCGAGCTCGTGGGAGCGACATTCGACGAGACGAACAAGGCTGCGCAGGAGTTCGTTGCGCAGACCGGCGCCGTGTTCATTCCCCCGTTCGATGACCCGGCCGTGATCGCAGGCCAGGGCACCGTCGCACTCGAGATGCTGGCCGACGCCCCCGAGATCGAGACGTTCGTCGTACCCATCGGCGGAGGCGGGCTCATCGCAGGCATCGCGGCGGCCGCGAAGCAGTGGGCTGAGGCCAACGGCCGCACCATTCGGGTGATCGGCGTGCAGGCTGAGAACGCTGCGCCATACCCGGCGTCGCTCGCGGCCGGCGAACCCGTCACCATTCAGACGAAGTCGACGATCGCTGATGGCATCGCGGTCGCGCGCCCCGGCAGCCGCAACTTCGACGTGGTGAGCAAGTACGTTGACCAGGTCGTCACCGTGAGTGACGACGACATCGCGCGCGCCATCGTGATGCTCCTCGAGCGCGCCAAGCTGGTCGTTGAACCCGCGGGTGCCGCGGGCGTCGCCGCGCTCCTCGCGGGTAAAGTTTCGGCCTCGGGCGTCACCGCGACCGTGCTATCGGGCGGCAACATCGACCCGCTGCTCTTGCAGCGCGTGATTGGCCACGGTCTCGCGGCCTCGGCGCGTTACACCAAGCTGCGCATTCTGCTGCCGGATCAGCCCGGCCAGCTCGTGCGCACCGCGACAATCGTCGCCGAGAACAACGCGAACGTTGTCGAGGTGATTCACACGCGCCACGCCACCGAATTGCCGGTCAGTGAGGTCGAGCTTGAGCTGCACGTAGAGACCCGCGGCCACGAGCACGGCGAGCAGGTCGCACAGGCGCTACGTGACGCGGGCTACGTGGTACGGGTGGGCGAGCGCTACTAGCAGTCAACCTTGTACAGGTGGGCGGCGCCCTCACGGTCAATCTCCGTGAGCGGCGCCGTCTTCTTGATGTCGTCGAGACCCTTAAACTGTGCGCCCCCACGGTCGTAGGTGGGGTCGTCTGAGCCAATAACGTGGGTCACACCGAGATCGCTAATCAGCTTGCATGCGTCGGCGGGATTCAGATCCCTGAACGTTGCAGCGAATTCCATCGCTTCGGCCGTGTACAGGCCCTTGAGGTGCGGAAACAGTACATGGCGGTCGCCGACCGCGTAGGCGAGCCACGACCCGTTCCACGGGTTGCCCGCGATCAGAGCATCGTCGGGGGTGGTGTCGCCCAGGCGTGACATGAGCGCGAACTCGTCGCTCGAGACCATGCCCGAGCCCTCGGTCAGCGTAAACATATCGCTCACGTCGTCGCGCACGGCCTCCATGCTCGGCCCCCGGGTACCGGTCAAAATGACAAGAAGTACGAGAGTTGCGGCAGCCACCTGCCGGGCCGAGCTCGAGAGCTTCAGCGGGCTGACCCACTGCGCGTCAGCAGCGCCTGAGCGGGCCAGGTCGAGCATCACGCCCGCGCCGTAGACAGCGAGCGGCATCGCCGTGATGGGCAAGAGGAACGCGAGTCGATTCACGTCGTTGTACCAACCGATCGTGAACAGGTCACGGAACGGCCCGGTAGTGGAGGCGACAATGACGTAGAGCATCACTGTGATGGCGTAGGAGACGACCAACCAGCGGTGTTTGCGGCGCACCCAGATCATCACGATACCCACGAGCATCAACACGGTGACAAACCACGCTGTGGCCCGGGTGATGGGGGAGTTGGTGACCGCGCCGAGCGCCGCCACCACAAAGTTGGCGTTATAGGCGCGGCTGCTGTCGCCGGTCTTGATCTGTGACCACATGACACCCATCGCGATGAGCGTGAAGGCAATGCCAGCCAGCCGCCACCATGCCGCACGGCAGCTGCCCAATCGCTTGAAGTTCTCGCGGGCGACCACAATGAATAGCGGCACCGAAATGGCGACCAGACCGAGCGCGGCGTTGGGGTGGGCGAGGGCGGCCGCCCCGAGCGCACCCACAAACCCGACCCACACGGCGGCGATACGACCGGTTTCGGCGAGGGCGTGGTGGCGCAGCGCCGCGTGCAAGAAGCCCAGGGCGATGGGCAGTAGCGCGACCGACAGCAGGTTGGGGTAGAGGATGCCCCAGGAGAACAGGTGATACGGGAAAGCCGAGAAAGCGGCGGCAAGGATGCCGGCCGCGAGGATACTCGCAACGTTCGATCTAAAGAACGGGCGCGCAAAGAACAAGATGGCGATCGGCCACACGCCAGCAGCGGTCACGAGGCTCACCGCATTGGTGGCGAGGGGAATGGAAGCGCCGCTCAGACTGGTGACGAGCGAGACCACGGCGTGCCAGAGCGTAGGGTAAAACGACTGGCTCGCCTCGGGCGTCACCATGGTCATTGCCAGCGGTGACGCGTTGCCGGTCTCGAGGATCCACGCGACCGCGTTGATGTGAAACGCGTTATCGTACGACTGCGAGAAGATCTCGGGCTGCCCGATCGCGCGCACCAGCACGAACGAGATCAGCGCCGCCGCGATGAGAAAGGCCGCGATATACGCGAGTCGCCTGGGGTTCGCGGCACCCTCATACGCGGGTACCGGCCTGCGGTCGAACAGCCGCACAGCGAGAGCCAAAGCCGTCACCGCCGCGGTCACAATAGCGATGGGCACAAGCCCCCAGCCGAGGCCCACGACGGGGGCCGCGAACGACGCGAGCGCTATGACCGCGAACGATGCAGCTACTGATCCGGCCACGAGGGAGAGGCCGCGCAGCCGCAGTGCGGCAGCGATGGGCAGGCCTGGCAGGATAGCGAGAGCAGCGGCGACGCTAAACGCCGGGACGATGTGCAGCCAAGCGATCATCTCTAGATGTCTTCTTTGTCGGTGTTGGTGTCGGTGTCGTTGCTGCGGTGTTCGAGCGCGCGCGCCTCCATCAGCGCGACCGCTCGTGCCAGATCAGTGACCCGTGCATCGCTGCGCGCCTTCGCCCGCACAGTGGCGACCGCGAAGATGAGCATGGCCACAATGAACAGGTAGAGCAGCAGGTCGGTGCCGCGGCCGATGCCAAAGAAGTTGGCGATGCTGGTGAGCACGGTGGGAAACAGGATCGCACAGACCGCGGCGATGACGAACAGGATCGCAAAAATGCGCTTGAGCGCGAGCGAACGCTCACCGGGCAAGAACCGTACTGCCAGCACGGCGGCAACAATGATGACCGCAATGAGGAGAAACTGAAAGAGAGTCACGCTGCGGGCCCCTACCTGATGATCAGATCGACGAGAATGTTCACGGAGTTCAAGAGCGACTGGCCCTTCGCTTTCGAGTAGTCGGTGTAGATCACTTCGACCGGGTACTCAGCGTAGGGCAGCCCGGTCTTGCCGAGCTTCACAACGATCTCGGTGCCGTGAGCCATGCGGTCTTGTCGCAGTTTAAACATGCGCAGCGCGTCGGCACGGATCACGCGCAACCCGTTGTGGGCGTCGGTGAGCCTGGTGCGCGTGGTGATGTTGGTGACGGCGACGGCCGTCTTGAGTACAATCTTCTTCAGAATGCCGGGCTTTGTACGGTCATCAAGAAAACGCGAACCAAACACGATCGCCAACTTCTCAGCCTGAGCGCGCTCGAGCATCGCGTGTGCGTCGATGACTCGGTGCTGCCCGTCTGCGTCGAAGGTGACAACGTACTCGGCTCCGCGTTCAAGCGCGTAGTCGAAACCCGTCTGGAGCGCCGCTCCCTGGCCGAGATTAATCGGGTGGGTGACGATGTGGGCGCCGGCGGCACGCGCAATCGCGCCAGATCCGTCGCTCGAACCGTCATCGATGACCACGACGTTGGTAAAAACGGGAAGCAGATCATGAATCACGCCTGCAATGACGGTTGCCTCGTTATAGAGCGGAATAACCACCCAAGCTGTGGCGGCAGATCCGTCGTGTGCCGCGGGTTCAAAGCTCATAAGGGTATTCTGGCAGACGATTGTGTGCGTATTCCTGTTGTCAGCGCGCACGCGAAAGGTGAAAACTATATGTCTGTCGACTTTATCCCCGCTGCGAAGCCCATCATTGGTGACGAAGAACGGGAGGCCGTCGACCGTGTGCTGCGCAGTGGCATGATCGCACAGGGCCCCGAAGTCGCGGCGTTTGAGACGGAGTTCGCCGCACACTTTGTGCAGGGCCGCGAAACGGTCGCCGTAAACTCGGGCACGAGCGGGCAGCATCTCGGGCTGCTTGCCGCGGGTGTAGGCGCGGGCGATGAGGTCATTGTGCCGTCGTTCACGTTCGCTGCGACGGGTAACTCGGTCGCACTGACGGGCGCGACCCCCGTGTTCGCTGACATCGATGCGCGCACCTTTACGCTCGATCCGGCATCGGTTGAGGCCGCGATCACCCCGCGCACCAAGGGCATCATGCCCGTACACCTGTATGGCCACCCGTTCTTGGTCGACCAGATCGAGGCAATTGCACAGAAGCACGGCCTCGCGATCTACGAAGATGCGGCGCAGGCGCACGGTGCGTCATGGGCGGGTCGCCCTGTCGGCACGCTGGGTGACTTCGCGATGTTCTCGCTCTACCCGACAAAGAACATGACGTCGGGTGAGGGTGGCATGGTCACCTGCGCCACGGCTGAGATTGCACGCAACATGCGCCTGCTGCGCAACCAAGGCATGGAGACGCAGTATGCCAACGAGGTGATCGGGTTTAACACCCGCATGACCGATATTCACGCCGCGATCGGGCGCGTGCAGCTCACCAAGGTGAATGCGTGGACCGCGCAGCGCCAGGCGAATGCCGCGGCGCTGAACGACGGGCTTGCGGGGCTCGACGGCGTGGTGACGCCGTACGTCGCGCCCGAGGCGGTGCACGTGTACCACCAGTACACGATTCGTGTTGATGCGGCAGAGCGCGACCACCTGCGCGACGCGTTGAAGGCCGAGCACAACATTGGGGCGGGCGTCTACTACCCGATCCCCAACCACCGTCTGCCCTCGCTCGCAAAGTTTGCGCCCGGCCTCGAGCTGCCCGAGACCGAGAAGGCTGCCGCCTCGGTGCTGTCGCTGCCCGTGCACCCGTCACTGGGTGAGGGCGACGTTGATCGCATTATCGCGGGCGTGACCGCGGTTCTTACGGCGGGAGCGTAACGAGCAGCGTCTCGCACGAGCGAGCAGGTCTCACCACATTATGAAAGCAATTTGGCGCGTACTTCGGCAGCTCATGCCGTTGCTTCCGCGAGGCGCACAGCGCTATTTCGTCGGATACATCGTGGCGACGAGCCTCATCACCACGCTTGACGCGGTGGGCATGGCGCTGCTCGCCGTCACGATCGGCCCGATGCTGCTCGGCAACTCGATCACGATCCCGTTCATCGGGTCGCTCGGGCCCGACGCGGCACCGGCGCTGGTGTTGATCTCGCTCGGTCTCATGACGCTGAAGTCGTTCCTGAACGTCGTGCTGCAGTGGTTCGCCACACGCCGCTTCGCGAAGTACGAGCTGGAGGTCGGTGACCGACTGTTTCGGGCATACATTGGTTCGAGCTGGGAGCAGCGCTCTAAGCGCACCGTCGCAGAGATCACCCGTATCGCCGACGCCGGCATCGCGAACGCAATGGCCGGCTTCATTCTGCCGTTGATGCGCGTACCCTCATCGTTCTTCACGTTTATTCTCGTGCTCGGGGTGCTCGTGGTGGCCGACCCGATGACCTCGGTCATCGCGTTCGTATACCTCTCCCTGGTGATGATGCTGGTGCACTTCATCGTGACCAAACGGGCGCTCGAAGCCGGGCAAGTGCACCGGGACTACAGCTATCGGGTCGCCAACCTGATGACCGAGATGATCGAGGCGTTGAAGGAGCTGAGCCTGCGCAACAGGCTGGGCGAAGTCGCCGAACTCGTGAACGACAACCGCAAGCACGGCACCAGGGCGCGCGCCAACGGCTCGTTTCTGAGTGTGCTGCCCGGCTTCGCATTCGAGACGGCGCTGCTGGGTGGAATCGCGCTCATCGGCGGGTTCTCGTACTTTCAAGGCGGTATGGAGGCAGCGCTGGCATCGGTCGCACTGTTTGCGACGACTGGCTTTCGGCTGATCCCCGCACTCACGGGACTGCAGGGCGGCATCGTACAGGCGACAGCAAGCCTGCCAGGCGCCGTTGACGTGGTGGGTGACCTCATCGCCGCAGAAGAAGACATGCAGACCTCGCAAACGCCCGCTGATTCGGCCGAACTCTCTGAGACCCCGCGACGCCTCGTGCTCGACAATGTGAACTTTCGATACCCCGGAGCTGAAAGCGATGTGATTCGTGGCATGTCACTTGACGTGCCGCTGGGCTCATCGATCGGCATTGTGGGGCCTTCAGGGGCGGGCAAGTCGACGCTCATCGACCTGCTGTTGGGGCTGAGTCAGCCCTCTGACGGGCAGATTCTGCTTGACAGCGAACCGCTGCAGAACGTGCTGCGCCAGTGGCGCGGGCGGGTCGGTTACGTGCCGCAGCGCGTCGCACTGTTTGATGGCAGCATTGCGCAGAACGTCGCCCTCACGTGGACCAACGAGATCGACGAAGACCGAGTGCATCGCGCACTCGAACGCGCCCAGCTTGCCACGTTGCTCGATTCGCGCGCCGGTGGAATCCACGAACCTATCGGCGAGCGAGGTGTCTCGCTTTCGGGCGGCCAGCAGCAGCGCTTGGGCATCGCTCGGGCTCTGTACACCGACCCACTCGTGCTCGTGCTCGACGAAGCGACCAGCTCGCTCGACACGAAAACCGAGGACGAGGTGACGAAGGCGATTCGCGACCTGCAGGGCGAGGTCACTCTCATCTCGGTGGCGCACCGGCTCTCGACGATCAAGGACTACGACCGCGTCTGCTACCTCGATGAGGGCCGGATCGCTGCGCAGGGAACCTTTAGCGAGGTGGCACTTGCGCACCCATCGTTTGGTGAGCAGGTCGCCCTCGCAGGCCTCGCGGGCGAGCTGAGCAAGTAGCCGCCACGCGTGTGGATTCTGATTCTTCTATGTTTGTCAACTCGCCAGTCGAGGGGCGGCCGCGGCGTTCAACTGCCGAAACACTTGAC
>NZ_JBTJEP020000032.1:0-18873 GCF_054456635.2 Leucobacter faecis | reverse complement strand
CTTCGTTGCGGCGACAAGAGATAACATTACGCAGTCCCGCCCCGCAGGGCAACCCGAGCCCCAGCGCCGGGCGTGTCACGCCCCTTCGCCAGCGCTGGCCCCGGTGGCCGCAAGTCCCGCCAGAATAATGTCCAGCCCTCGGGCAAACGAAGCCTCATGATCCTCTCGAGCATCGCCGGCAGTATCGCCAGCTCCGCCAAGACCCAGGTAACCTCCCTGCATGTCGGACACGAGTGCCCCGTGTTCGGCTGCGTACTGGTGCATCTGGGTAGCCTGCGCCTGCCCAAACGTGTAGAGCAGGAGCGTGCGCGCCCCGTCACGGCCCACCAAGCCCGTGAGGTCCTCTTCGACTCGCGATGCACCCAGCCGAAAGGCCGCAGCCGTCGCCACGACGTCGGCCCCGTCACGCACGACGAGCATCGCGCGCCGCATCTCGGCGCATATTTGCTCAGCCGCGACAGACGCATGAGGCAATGCGGGCGCTGCAGGCTCGGCGGCATCAGCGGCACCGAAGCCAAGGCCGAGACCGAGTCTCACCCCCGCCACAATCTCGTCAGCCATGAGTGCGAGTAGCGTCTGCTTGTCTGGCACATGGTGATAGAGCGCGCTTGGCTGAACCCCGAGCTCCGCCGCCACGCGCCGCATCGAGCACCCCTCAAGACCCTGCGCCTCAAGCACCCGCAGTGCGGCGGCCACGACGTCGGGGAGAGAGTTGCGCATTTCTCAACCTTAGCGCTAACCTGAACACCGTTCTCCAGAACACTGTTCAGGTTGACCGCGAGGCGGTTCACCCACGTTGAGAGGAACCCCCATGACCCGCAGCACCGCCGCCGCACACACACCGCCGTCCGGCGAAGTAAGCCAAACCACCCGCCGCAGCACGGCCACCGACCTCGCCCTGGTCGCGACCTTTGCCGCGCTCATCGCCGTGTGCTCTGTGGTGCCGGGCTTCAGCCTCGGGCCAGCCGCCATCACCCTACAGACCTTCGCAATCTTGCTGTGCGGCGCGGTGCTCGGCTCGAACCGCGGGTTTCTCGCGGTACTGCTGTACCTCGCGGTGGGTGCCATCGGGCTGCCGGTGTTCTCGGGCGGCGCGGCAGGTCTTGCTCCCTTTGCAGGCCCAACCGTGGGCTACCTCTTCAGCTTTCCGTTCGCGGCATGGCTTACCGGGTTTATCGTCGAGCGGCTGCCGCGTAAAAAGCTCGCGACAAGCATTCCGCTCATCTTCACGGCGGGCCTCGCTGCCAATCTCGTGTTCATTCATACGCTCGGCCCCCTCGGGCTCGCCTGGCGCGCAGACATGCCTATTGGGGCGGCGTTCGTGTTCGACCTCGCCTTCTGGCCCGGCGATCTGATCAAGACGCTGCTCATGGCCCTCGTAGCAACAGCCGTACACCGGGCCTTCCCAGCACTGCTGCCGCGACGCCAGCGCAAGAACAACACCGCAAAGTAGGCTGTCTCAGCGTGATCGAATTGCACAACGCCGCGGTGACGGCGCCCACGCCCAACGGTGACCTTGCAATCTTGCACCCCACCACGATCACGCTTTCAGAGCGCAAGATCTCGGTGATCGGCGCCAACGGTTCAGGCAAGTCGACACTCGCCCGGCTCTTCAACGGGCTCGTGCTCCCCACAGCGGGTAGCGTCACGATCACACCAGAAGTCAGCAACAACGCCAGCAACAACACCAGCACCACCGCAGCTACACCCCCCAGCTCGCTCAACACCGCGCGCAATGGCTCGGCGGTGCGCCGTAGCGTCGGGTTCGTGTTCACAGACCCCACCGCGCAGATGATCATGCCCACCGTGATCGAAGATATTGAGCTGTCACTGCGCAGACTGCACCGCAAGAAAGGCGAACGCAGGCAGGCCGCACAAGCAGCACTCGCCCGATTTGGGCTCGAGACGCTGCAGGACCGCAGCGTGCACGCCCTCTCGGGCGGTCAGCGCCAGCTGCTCGCGATCGCGTCGGTGCTCGCGACCGAGCCCGTGATCCTCGTCGCCGACGAGCCCACCACGCTGCTCGACCTCAAGAATGCCAGGCTCATCGGCGACCTGCTCATGAACATTGCGCAGCAAACCATCGTCGTCACCCACGACCTCGAGCTCGCCTCGCGCGCGCACCGCACGCTCGTCATAGCGCAGGGCCGCGTCGCGTTCGACGGCGCCCCACGCGAGGCCATCGCCTGGTATCGAGCGAACGCGTGAGCGTCGCCTCGCCGCTCGGCTCGTACATACCCGGCCGGGGTCCGCTACACCGGCTACGACCGGGCGCAAAGCTCGCCGGCCTCTTCGCGCTAGCAATCGCGGTCATGACCACCTCGAGCGCCTGGTGGACGGCGAGCTGGATCGTCATCGGTCTCGCCCTCGCCGCGGCTTCTGGGGTGCGCGGCGCGGGCCTTGGGCGAGTCGCTCGCGGCTTCGCGCTCATCGGCGTACCGCTTTTCGCGTTTCAGGCCTGGCAGCACGGCTGGCAGCAGGGCTTCACCGTCGTCGGCAACCTGCTCGCACTGATTCTCGCGGCGAGCGCGGTCACCGCCTCAACCGCCACCAATGACATGCTCGACACGGTCGCGTGGGCACTGCGGCCGCTCGCCCGCACGGGCATTGATCCGGATCGCATCGCCCTCGCGTTTGCACTCACCATTACCGCGATTCCAAGCATCCTTGCGATCGCGGCCGAGACGCGGCAAGCGGCACGCGCTCGCGGACTCGAGCGCAGCCCGCGAGCGCGCATCGTGCCACTCGTGCTGCGCACTGTCGCGCACGCGCAGGCGACCGGCGAGGCGCTCGCGGCCCGCGGGGCGTTCGAGCATGATCCGGATCACAAAGCGATCTAGGCTAGAAGCATGACCGACTCAGAAAGCGCCGAGAACGTACCCGACGACGTTCATGCTGATTATGTGAACGAGGGGGCGCGAGACGCGCTGGCCGCGTTTCAGGCGACGCCAGATTATGATCACCTGGCGAAGTTTTTGAACGCGCTGCGCGAGGGGTACCTCGTGGTTGACGTGACGGGTGAGCCGTCGAAGAAGAACAAAAAGGGCCCGCGCATTCGCACGATCCGGTCGACGCGGGGGCAGCTGGTGTTGCCACTGTTCACGTCGATGGACGAGCTGCGCAGTGTCGTGCCGGCCGAGCGCAGGCACCTGATGCGCGGTGCCGTGATGCCGGCGCGTGACGCGCTCGCGCTCATAGGCGCCGACCGGTTTGTGGCGGCCGAGTTCAATAAGGGGGCAGCTTCGCTCGTGCTGCTGCGCAAGTTCATCACGCTCGCGGTTGGCGAGGAGCCGATCACCGCCGAGTCGCTCGAGGCGATGAAGTAGGGCGGCTATTTGCGGCCGAGCTGAAACACCCGCACCACCTGCACGAGGCCCATCACCACCATCGAGATGCCCAGCAGCAGCCAGAGCGTCACCGCTCCCATGAGTGGCGACAGCACGAGCACGAGACCAGCGATCACGCTAATCGCGCCGTAAATGATGGTCCAGCTCTTACTGTCACTGCCCTTCACGAGCGTGAACGACATGATGCCCTCGAGGATCCACAGCACGCCGATCGTCACCGATAGGAACACCGCGAGCACCGCGGCCGTCGCGCCGAGGTTCGTCATCATGATCACGCCGCCTGCGATGTAGAGCAGGCCGAGCAGAATGTGCCCTGTGCGGGCCCAGCCACCGAGGCTCTTGCTAAACAGCGACGTGCCGATGTAAACGACTCCCGCCACGAGCGCGTAGGCCGCCATGATCGCGGCGACGATCTGCATCGCGACCTCCCCAGACTTCACCGGGAAGAATAGGATCAGCAGGCCCAGCACGATGGCGATGAGACCGCCGATTCCGAGCGCTGTGCGCACCCCGTCGCTCACGCGGCCCAGCATTTTGGCTTCGGGTGTAGACATCGTTGACTCCCTTATATAGGTTCTGTGCTTGCGCTTTGAGGCGTTCGCTCTAGTTCCCATGATGGCGTATGCGAGGCGTCGTGCACTATCCCCAATTGTGCGAGAGCCGGGGCCACCCCCTGAGCCCTAGAATGTTGCTATATCTTGTGCTGCGCAAGATCGCGCAGCCGATCAAGGAGGATCATGAGCACCGGAGCCAACGGCGTAGTACAGCTTGAGAACGAACTCTTTCGCGTCACCGAGTGGACGATTCAGCCCGGCGGCGTGATTCCCATGCACCGCCACGACTACGACTATGTCGTAGTGCCCATGGTGAGCGACAAGATGCACGTCGTGCAGGCCGATGGCGGCGAGATCGTCGCTGAGCTCGTCGCGGGTCAGAGCTACACCCGCCCGGCGGGCTCCGAACATCAGGTCGAGAACCGCACCTCGGGCTCCCCCATCGTGTTCGTCGAGATCGAACGGCTCGCATGAGCGAGCCCGATGTTGCCGTGCGCCCGGTCGCAGCGAGCGACCGGGCCGCATGGGCTGAGCTCTACCGCGGCTACCGCGACTTCTACAACAAGCCCCACGATGCAGCGGTGTTTGAGACCGTGTGGGGCTGGCTCATGGCCCCGGATCACGAGACCCGGTGCCTCATCGCGTTGGTGGGGGGCAAACCCGTGGGACTCGGCCACTTTCGCAGTTTTGCTCGGCCCATCGATGGCGGGCGCGGCCTCTACCTCGACGACCTGTTTACTGCGCCCGGGGCACGCGGATCCGGCGCAGCGGGCGCGATTCTTGAGCGCCTCGCCGAGATTGCACGCGATGAGGGCGCGAGCCTCGTGCGCTGGATCACGGCCGAAGACAACGCGACCGCCCGCAGACTGTACGACCGCGTCGCCCGGCAGACGCCGTGGGTGACGTACGACCTCGCGCCCGCGACGTAGATTGCGAGTGGCTGGTTGCGCGGGCTAGCGCCCGCGCAGCCGCTCGGTGCCGGGGGTAGCCGCGGTGAATCCGTGCGCCATCGGGTTACCCTCGTCGTCGACCGCGACGAACACGATCTCTTCGAGCGTGAGTACCTCGGCGCCCGTCACGGCGTTGTCCACGCGGCATGACAACGTGATCGACGTGCGCCCAAACTTCACAACGCGGTAGGTCAGTTCAAGCAGGTCACCGCGGTCGGCGCGCGAAACAAAGTCGATGGCCGACATGTGCCGGGTCACCACGTCGATGCGGCCGAGCTGGGCGACGGCGAGAATCGCGGCCTCTTCGTCGACCCACTGCAGCAGCCGGCCGCCAAACAGTGCCCCGTGCTGATTGAGGTCTTCGGGCTTAACCCACTTGCGCACGATCTGGCGGTATTCACTCATGCTGCCAGCCTACGCCCGCGGGTGAGACGATAGAGGCAATGGCAAACCCACTCGCATCTGACTCAGCCCCTTCACCCGACCGCCGCGACGCAGACCGTCTCGCGGGCCGCAGTACTAGCCGCCGCCAGGGCGTCGCCGCGGGGGCGCTCATTCTCGCGCTCGGGCTGAGCGTGCGCTTTCCCATCACGTCAGTGTCGCCGCTTCTACAAGACATCGGCTCGCACTACGGGCTCACCCAGTCGGGGCTCGCGGCGCTCAGCGCGATTCCGGTCTTGCTGTTTGGTCTCGCGTCGCCCCTAGCGCCGTGGCTCGTTGCTCGCCTCGGGCTCGAGCGCGCGCTCACGGTCTTGCTGGCGGCGCTCACGGTTGCGACGGCGGTGCGCCCGATAAACGCCCCGCTGCTGTTTGGTGGCACCGTCGTCGTTGGTGCCGCGATCGCATTGATCGGCATTCTCGCGCCGCAGGTGATTCGCCGTTCCCTGCCTAGGCGCGGCGGGTTTTGGACGGGCGTTTATACGACCGCGTTTGGTGCGAGCGCGGCCGCGGGGGCCGCGTTTGCCGTGCCCGTGTTTGCGCTGGTGGGAGAGCACACCGCGGTCGCACTCGCGAGCTGGGCCGTGCCTCTCCTCATCGCGCTCGGCGTGGTTCTAGGGTTTGCGCCGACGCTCAAGGGCGGAGGGCCCGAACGCCCCGACTCAGCCCCCACCGGGGCACCGTCTGTGTTCAAAGCGCCAGGGCTGTGGCCGGTCACCGGGTTCTTCGCCTGCCAGGCCCTCATCTATTTCTCGCTCACCGCATGGCTGCCCACGATCGCGGCCGATCGCGGCATGGATCCGGTGCAGGCTGGCCTGCTGCTCGCGTGGATGAGCGTCGCAGGGCTACCCGCATCGCTACTCGCGCCCACCCTCGCGGGTCGGGCTAACCTGCGCACGGCGCTCATTGTCACGGTCGCGTTGCTCTCGGCGACGGGTCTCACCGGGCTTGCTGTCGGGCCCATCGCGCTCGCCCCCGTCATGGTCGCCGTGTTGGGTGTCGCGCAGAGCGCCGCGTTTGGCCTGAGTATCGCGCTGATCGTCTTCACGGCGCCGAGCGCCGCGCAGACCGCAGCGTTCTCTGCGATCAGTCAGGGCGCGGGTTACCTCGTGGCAGCGGCCGGCCCACTGCTGTTGGGCCTCCTCTCCCAGCTCGGGTGGAGCTGGGAGACGATTTTGCTGATGCTCACCGCAGCGTCGCTGGGCAAGCTCGTGTTTGGGGTCGCGGCTTCACGTGCTTCACGTGCATCACGCGCGTCGGCCCGCGGGCATTGATCTAGATCTGCCCGCGGCCCACTGATTTAGCTGCGCCCCAGATCGCGTTCTGGGTCATCGATGTCTTTGCCATCGTCGTCATCAGCCATGCGCTCGGCAACCTTTTCGGCCACTTTCTCGGCGACCTCTTCAACGGACTCTTCGCTGAGGGTGTAAAAATGCGTAGCCGGGCCGAGGTGCGAGGCGCCGCCCTCGTCAACCCAACCGTCACCGGGGGTGTGCGCCGGGTCAGAGGTGTGATCATGAGTGCGAGGTTCGTCGGTGAATTGCATGGTTGCCTCCCTAATTACCGTAGGGTCGCGTCGTCGCTGACCCGCAACTTCAGCCTACGCCCGCGAATGTAAACCCGAAAGGGGGCGGCGGTGGCCCGCTTCACAGCAAGTGCACTGCGTCTTTGGCGGGTGGACTCTACTATGGAGGGATGAAGCGTATCTTGACCTACGGCACCTTCGACCTCTTGCACTGGGGGCACATTCGGCTGCTCAAGCGAGCCCGCGATCTGGGCGACTATCTCGTCGTGGCGGCTTCGACCGAAGAGTTCAATGCGGGTAAGGGTAAGAAGACTTACCACGACTTCGAAACCCGCAAGAACATGCTCGAAGCCGTACGCTACGTCGACCTCGTGATCCCCGAACAAGAGTGGGACCAGAAGATTCGAGACGTGCAGAAGTACGAGATCGACGCCGTCGTGATGGGCGGTGACTGGGAGGGCGACCCGCGTTTTGAGGTGCTGCGCGACTACTGCGAGGTTATCTACCTCGACCGCACCGAGGGCGTCTCAACCAGCAAGATCAAAAAGGATCTGGGCGTCAACGCGTAGACCTTCGTCTCAGACGGCGACACCGCAGGCGGGCGGTATCTCAAGCTGAGATACCGCCCGCCTGCGTGTCACAGCCAGTCCTTGCGCTTGAAGATCACATAGAGCCCGCCCGCAAACAGCAGCATCGCGGCGATAGAGAGCGGGTAGCCGCCCTTCCAGTCGAGCTCTGACATATGCTGAAAGTTCATTCCATAGATGCCGCTGATGAGCGTCGGCGCGAAGATGATCGCAGCCCAGCTCGAAATCTTTTTCATCTGGTCAGACTGCACGATGCTCGTCTCGGTCATGCGCTCCATCTGCTCTTCGCGCGCCTGCGCGGCGAGGCTCAGGTGCACGCTGAGCGCGCTCTGCAGCAGCTGACGGTAATTGTCGGCACGGTCGCAGATCGGGATCAGGTGATCGGCGACGTCGCGGATCGCGCGCTGCACCTCAATGTCGAGGTTGTTGGCCTCAGCAAAATGCTGCTCGTCGTGGAGCACCTCACGCAGCGGCCCGGTCGCGCGTTGAAACCCGATTACTTCGCGCGACAACATGTAGATGCGGCGAGCCACCTCACCGTCGCTGCCTTCGCCGTTAAACAGGTCGTCCTCGATCGAGGCGATGACTTTCTCGATGCTCGAGGCAACCGGGGCATAGTCGTCGACCACTCGGTCGACGATCGCGTGCAGCACGGCCATTGGGCCGCGCGCAAGCCGCTCGGGGCTCGCCTCAAGTGCTGCGTGCACCTCGGGCATGAAAAGTTTGTCGGCGAACTGCACCGAAATAATAAAGCTCGGGCCGACCAGTGCGTGGAGCTCTCCAAATTCCACGACATCGGTGTCGTGGTCATAGCGCGCCGGGCGCATCACCACGAACGAAACGTCGTCGTAGCGTTCAATCTTGGGCCGCTGGTTGCCCTCGGTCACGTCTTCCACCGCGAGCGGGTGTAATTGAAACACTTCAGCGAGCTCTGTCACTTCGGTGGCGCTCGGTTGATCGAGGCGCACCCACACGAAACCGCCCTCGCGCTCAGCTTGTAGGGCCGCCTCGCGCATGGAGCCGGCGTCCGTGAGCCGCGCCCCGTCACGGTACACCGCAATGTCAACCACAGTCACAACTGTTTCCCCCTCTGACTCGGCTACGTTGCCGCTGCTACGACCCTATCGAGGAACGCAGCGCAGGTGGGGCGTGATTGGATCCTGCGATTCGCAAGCTCACGCAGGATGACCACAGGAACAAGCTCAGGATGACCACAGGAACAAGCTCACGCAGGATGACCACAGGAACAAGCTCACGCAGGATGACCACAGGAACAAGCTCACGCAGAAGAGCCAATGATGTTTAATAAACATCATTGCGTGTGTAAAGTAGAAAGAGACAGCCCCACGGAGAGGGATCCCCATGTTCAGCGCACCAGAGTTAGACCCCGATGAACGCGCCGTTCGCGCATCAATCGAAGAACTGAACAACGAGCTACGCCTGCACGTTCGACAAGCAAACCGCTGGACCGGTGCCCTGCGTCGCACGACCCTCGCGCGCAACGTGCAAGGTTCCAACAGCATCGAAGGAATACATGCCAGCGTCGATGACGTGGGCGCAATTGCTGCGGGCGAGCATGCGTCTGCCGTCGACGAACCTACCGAACGGGCCCTTGCTGGCTACCAGCTCGCAATGACATATGTGCTGCAGCTCGCAAAGGGTGATTTCGAGATTGATGCTTCGCTCATACGTAGCCTGCACTTCATGGTCACTTCTCACGAGCTCACCAAGTGGCCGGGTCGGTTTCGCGAGGGGCCCGTGTACGTCTTACAGGAAGCGTCAGGTGACATAGTGCACGAGGGCGCACCAGCCAATGAACTCACGCGGCTTATCGCCGAGTTCGCCGCAAGCGCATCAAGCGAGAGCGACCCACTCATCGCTGCCGCCATGGCTCATCTCAACTTTGTGCTTATTCACCCGTTCAAAGACGGCAATGGCCGCATGGCTCGGGTGCTTCAGAGCCTTGTGCTTGCAAAAGATAGTGACTACTCCCCCGTCTTCATGACAATCGAAGAATACTTGGGTCGACACACACAGGGGTACTACGACGTGCTCGCCCAGGTGGGCCAGGGATCTTGGACAACAGCAGACCACAGCGCAGAGCTCGTTAAACCGTGGATCCGATTTATGCTTACCGCCCATTTCAACCAAGCGTTAGAGCGCAAGCAACGCATCGCAGCGGCTGGAGAAGCAGCCGCTGCGATGGACGAGATGGTGAGCTCAGTAGGCCTGCCATCTCGCACAACCGAAGCGCTCTACAGCCTAATGTTTGGCGGCACCATCACTCGCGCACGATACATTTCAGCGCTTGAAGAGTCGGGCGACCCCGTGTCAGAACAAACTGCGTCACGCGACCTACTCGCCCTGGTTCGAGCGCACTTGCTCGTGCCACACGGCGACAAGCGGGGTCGTCGTTACGGCCCCTCCCAATCTGTTGTCGAGGCCGCACGGGCCGCTGGACTCGGCTGGGCCTGGCGGGCCGTCGACCCGTTCGCGGCGTAGCTCGCGTCTGCAAAAGTGCCGCCCGCAGAGAATCTGCGGGCGGCACTGATCCGGATCAAAAGGCACCGGGCGGGGCTACAGCACCTTCGAGAGGAAGGCCTTGGTGCGCTCCCGCTGTGGGTTCGTGAGCACCTCGTTGGGGTCGCCCTCTTCGACGACGACGCCGCCGTCCATGAAGACGAGTTTGTCGGCGACCTCGCGAGCGAAGCCCATCTCGTGCGTCACGACGATCATCGTCATGCCACTCTCAGCGAGACCCTTCATGACGTCGAGCACCTCGCCCACAAGCTCGGGATCGAGCGCGCTAGTGGGCTCGTCAAACAGCATGAGCTTCGGGTCCATCGCGAGCGCGCGCGCGATCGCGACGCGCTGCTGTTGCCCACCCGACAGGTGCGCCGGGTAGTAGTCGTGCCGGTCGGCGAGCCCCACGCGCGCGAGCAGCTCCAACGCGCGCGTCTGCAGCGCAGCCTTCGACCCCTTCTTCAGCAGCGATGGCGCGAGCATCACGTTCTCGAGCGCGGTTTTGTGCGGAAACAGATTGAAGCGCTGAAATACCATGCCGATGTCGCGGCGCTGCTTGGCTGCCTCTTTGGGATGCATCTCGTAGATCTTCTCACCGTGCTGGCGGTACCCCACCAGCTCGCCGTCGACCCACAACCTGCCCGCGTTGATCGTCTCGAGGTGATTGATGCAGCGCAAAAATGTGCTCTTGCCCGAGCCCGACGGGCCCACCAGGCACAGCACCTCGCCGCGCGTCACTTCAAGCGAGATCGACTTGAGTACCTCGTTCGAGCCATACGCCTTCGAGATCGCCTCGGCCTTCACCATGGGCCGATTGCTGTTCTGTTCACTCATGGTCTGGCTCCACCTCCTCCGGGGGCGCCGTGCGGCGGCACGATGTGACGGCCCCCGTTTTTGTCTCGATACGTCGGATACGTGCCAGCGTCCTCACCCATCACTGAGATCGATGACGTCTCTACGGTCGGCTTCATCACGTCAGGGCGCTGCAACACACCCTTCGCGAAGTGCCGCTCGAGGTAGAACTGGCCGACCATCAGAATCGAAGTGACCAGCAGGTACCAGACCGACGCCACAATGAGCATGGGCACCGGCTCGTAGGTAACCGCCGCAATGTCGCGCTGGCGGCCGTAGAGGTCGAGCGTAAACGGCACTGCTGCTACCAGCGACGTCGTCTTGAGCATCGAGATGACCTCGTTGCCCGTGGGCGGAATAATCACGCGCATCGCCTGCGGCAGCACAACACGGGTCATGGTGTGCCACCAACCCAGCCCGAGCGCGATCGCGGCCTCGTCTTGTCCCTTATCGACGGCCAAGAGGCCTGCTCGCACGATCTCGGCCATGTAGGCGGCCTCGTTAAGGGCGAGACCGATCACGGCGAGCGTGAAGTACGACAGCAGGTCTTTCATGTCGATCGACACGAGCGCGTCAGTAAACGGAATACCCAGGTCGATGGTCTTGTAGATCGTGGGCACGAGGCCCCAGAACACGAGCTGCACGTACACCGGGGTGCCACGAAACAGCCACAGGTACGCCCACGCCACCGACTTCACGACGGGGTTGGGCGACAGTCGCATCACGGCCACCGTTATGCCCAGCACGATCGCAATGATCATGGAGTAGACGGTGAGCTGCAGCGTGTACCAGGCACCCGTCAAAATGCGGGTGTCAAAGAGATACTTGCCGGCCTCGGGCCAGTTAAAGACGGGCCTGTTGAACGCGGCGTCGTAGATGAAGAGCGCAGCGATCAGCACGAGCACCACGGCGAACGTGTTTCGCCACGGGTGCCGAAGCTTAATCGCTTGAATCGCTTCGGGCACCACCTGGGCGGTGGGGGGCGAGGCGGCAGGCCCCGCCCCCGTAGAACGAGTCTCAGACACTATGCCTGCTGCTTAGTTCTCAGCCGCGTTGATGGTTGCTTCCTTCAGCGCACCCGACTCGATGCCTGCCTTGGTGAGGATCTCAAGGTAGGTTCCGTCATCCATGAGCGACTGCAGTGCGGCCTGCACAGCCTTCGTCATTTCGCTGTCCTTCTGGGTCGCGAAGCCATAGGGTGCCGCGTCGAACAGGTCGCCCACGAGCTCGAGCTTGTCGCCGAGCTTCGCGACCGCGTCGCCCGTCACGGGCGAGTCTGCCGAGAATGCGTCGGCGCGACCCTGAACGACTGACTGGGTGACCTCGGGCTGGCCGTCAAAGCGCAGCACCTCGATAGCCTTCTTGCCTTCGTCGGTGCACTTCTTCGAGCGCGCCGGCATCTCGTCGGTGTCTTGCACGGTACCCGTCTGCACCGCGACCGTGAGACCGCACGCGTCATCGGGGTTCACGTCTGAGCCGACGGGCGCAGCCCACTGGCTACCGGCGTTCAAGAAGTTGACGAAGTCGACCGACTTCTGCCGCTCCTTCGTGTCGGTGAACGACGACGAGCCCATGTCGAGGCCGTCCTCTTGGATGCGGGGAATAATGCTGTCGAAGCCCAGAATCTCCCACTTGGGCTTGAGCCCCAGCTTCTCTGAGACCGCCGTAGCAAGGTCGACGCCCCAGCCCACGGGGTTACCGTTGCTGTCCTTGTACTCGTTGGGCGGGTACTCGGCGTCGGTGCCCACGCGCAGCTCACCCGACTTCTTCACGGCCTCGGGCAGCAACGCCACCGCAGCCTCATCGACCGCGACGGTCGACGTGCTGCCGCCCTCGGCGGGCTTCTCAGTGTCGGTGGCACCCTCGGTGTTGGTGCAGCCGGTCAGGGCGAGCAGTGCGGCGGCGGCGAACGCCGGCAGTGCGTAGCGAATCTTCATTGATCCCTCCAGATGGGAAGACCAGGTGGCCCTGGTGTTGGTGTCGTTTTTGAGTGTACTGCTCTGCGCATGTCACCCGCTTATAGAGTATCTACCCCGCTCAATACGGTGACTGTAGCGCGAGACGTTTCTGGCGGAATCACGCGGATTCTCACGGTGTGGCGCTGCCCCACCGCCCACCCTTGCTGCATAACGTTATGGTGACGGCCCATAAACTGGCGTGGTGTCACGTTGCCCGCAGCTGCTTGCCCGCAGTTATTTCGCCGTTCAAGCCGCGAGCGCGGCCCTCTGGTGGGCGCTCGTGTTCACGCTGCCCACGGTGCGCGAGGCGACACTGGGCAGGCTGGATCCGGCGCTCGTGGGGGCTTTCGACGTGCCCCTTTTTGCGGTCGCGTCGCTGCTCGCTGCGTGCGGGGCGCGCTGGGCGACCTGGGTCGCGTGGCCCTGGACCCTGTTCGTGACCGTGGCGCTCACCGCCTACGCTGCGACCACCGGGTCTGCAGGCTGGGGCGTGCTCGCGATGCTCGCGGCTTCTTGTGGCACGACGGTCGCGGCAATGCTGCTGCTGTGGGGGCGCGTGCCGACCGAGCTGCTGCTGACCGGGCCGCTGCGCATTCGCGTGGCTAGCGAGGCGAGCGCGGCCCGGCACAGCCTCGCGACCGGCGCACAAATCGTCGTGTTCTGGGGCTTGTTTCTCGCGGTCATTCCCCTCGCCATCACCGCGCTCGAGACGCGCGTGGGGCTGCAGCTCACGATGCCTCTGGGGCTCCGGATCGCGGGTGTATCGCTGCTCGCGGCGGCGAGCGCGCTGGGCTTGTGGGCAGCGGCGGCGATGTCGACGCGTGGCGCGGGTACGCCGCTCCCCTCAGCGACCGCGCGCAAGCTCGTGGTGGCGGGCCCGTACCTATTGGTGCGCAATCCGATGGCGGTTGCTGGGATCACGCAGGGCGTCGCGGTGGGGCTGCTGCTGGGGTCGTGGCTGGTCGTCGTGTATGCGCTCGCCGGCTCGCTCGTATGGAATTGGGGGGTGCGCCCGCACGAGGAGGCCGACCTCGAGGCGCGGTTTGGTGATGAGTATCGCGCGTACCGGTCGGCGGTGCGGTGTTGGGTGCCGGGGTGGCCTGTGGCCCGACGCTCTCGCATCGCCCGCACGGACTGAACAAGCTGTATAGGGCGTTTGCGATTTGACGGTGCGGACCGTACACGCTGCTAGTTGATCTCGTCACCGATTGCACCGTCTCGCCCGTTCTTCATACAGTGCTGCACATCGCGCATCTCGCGCGTCATGCGCACATTCATTGGAGAATCATGCAGGTACACCTTCGCCAGAGCCTCACGCACGTTCCGCCCTATCGTCAGGGTAAGCAGCCCCTCCCCGGCGCCAGTAAGCTTTCGTCAAACGAGTCCCCGCACCCGCCGCTCCCCGCCGTGGTGCAGGCGGTGGCCGCTCAGCTCGACGGGTTTCACCGCTACCCCGACATCGCGGCGCTGCCCGTGCGCACGCTGCTGGCCGACCGTCTCGGGGTAGATGTCGAGCGCGTCACGCTCGGGGCGGGTTCGGTGGAGGTCGCCGCGCAACTGATTCACGCTGTCACCGACCCCGGCGACGAGGTGATGTTTGCGTGGCGCTCGTTCGAGGCGTACCCGTCACTCGTGCGCATCGCGGGCGCCATACCCGTAGAGGTGCCGCTCGACGAGCAAGCGACGCACAACCTTGACGCGATGCTCGCAGCGATCACCCCGCGCACCCGCCTCATCTTTATCTGTAACCCCAATAACCCGACGGGCACAGTGGTGGGCGCTGCCGAGCTCGAGGCGTTCGTCGCGGCGGTGCCGCACGACGTGCTCGTCGTTATCGATGAAGCGTACGTGCATTTTGATCGCACGCCGGATCGCGCAGACGGCATCGACCTGTTTATGCGTCACCCTCACGTCGCGGTGCTGCACACCTTCTCGAAGGCCTACGGCCTTGCTGGGCTGCGCATTGGGTACGCCGTCTCACCGCCGCACGTTGCTGAGGCGCTGCGCAAGGTGGCTGTCCCGTTTGGGGTGACGAGCCTCGCACAGGCTGCGGCTATCGCCTCGCTCGAGGCCGAAACCGAGCTCGCGGCACGCATCGACGAGGTGGTCGCGCAGCGCGGTCGCATGTTCGATGCGCTGCAGGCGGCGCGGCTTGATCCGGTGCCTTCGCAGGCAAATTTTGTGTGGGTGCCCGATCATAACGCGGCGGGCGTGAGCGCGGTGACGCTCGGGGCGCTGTTTGAAACGCATGGCGCCGTGGCGCGCGTGTTTGCGGGCGAGGGCGTCAGAATCTCAAGCGGCGGTGCGTCAGACATCGAACGCGTGGTGCGCGCGCTCGAGACAGTCACACCCGCACTTGCCCGCTGAGCTATACAGCTTGTCTAGCTGACTACGCGTTCCACTTGCCCAACTGCACCATCTGTCTACACCGCTCGCGAGATGTGGCGGGCGGCGCGATTCTCTGAGTACGATCGGGGCCGAACAGAGCTGTTCGCCCACAGTGCTCTCGCATCCCCGGCCAATTCTGGCTCGCAGACCGCACGCATTATTTGAATGAGGACATGACAATGACCGTCACCCGCCTTCCCCGTAAATTTCTCACGCTCGCGGCCATCGCCGCGACCGCCGCCCTCGGTCTGAGCGCTTGCTCGTCGGGCGCGGGCGATGCCGCCGCCGGCGACTCGAAGATGATCACCGTCGGTATCGGCCAGTTCGTGCAGGCACCACCGCTCGACGCTGCCACCAATGGCTTCAAGCAGGCGTTCATCGACGCGGGCTACGTCGAGGGTGAGACCGTCAAGTTCGACGTGAAAAACGCGAACGCCGAGGTCGCCACCAGCACCACGATCGCACAGACCTTCGCAACTCAGGGCGTCGACCTGGTGCTGGGCGTCGCCACCCCGGTCGCGCAGGCGGCGATGCAGAACATTACCGACATTCCCGTGCTGTTCACGGCCGTCACCGACCCGGTCGCCGCCGACCTCGTCGAGTCGAACGATGCGCCCGGTTCAAACGTCACCGGCACGAGTGACCTCACCCCGGTCGCCGATCAGATCGATCTCATCACCGAGATCAAGCCCGAGACGAAGAAGATCGGCGTCGTCTACTCGTCGGGCGAAGTGAACTCGCAGGTGCTCGTTGAGCTGGCGCGCGAGGCCGCGAAATCACACGGCATCGAGATCGTCGAAGCAACCGTCACCAACGCGGGCGAGCTGAAGCAGGCGACCGAGTCGCTCGGCGACGTCGACGCGATCTACACCCCCAGCGACAACCTCGTGATCTCGGGCATCGGCGCGGTCGTGGGCGTGGCCGAGGAGCGCGGCATTCTCGTAGTGGGCGCCGACGCGGCTCACGTCGAGGGCGGCGCGGTCGCCACGATTGGCATCGACTACGAGAAGCTCGGCTACCAGACCGGCGAGATGGCTGTGCGCATTCTGAAGGACGGCGCAGACCCGGCCACGATGGCCGTCGAAACCTCGAACAGCCTACAGCTCGTGATCAACCCCGAGTCGGCGAAGCGCGTGGGCATTGAGCTGCCCGCCTCGGTCGTCGACCGCGCCGACAGCACGGTCGAGTAAGCGCCATGATCGGAGCTCTCGAACTCGGCCTCATCTATGGCGTGATGGCCCTGGGCGTCTACCTGACGTTTCGCATTCTCAACTTCCCAGACCTCACCGTCGATGGCAGTTTCACTACGGGCGCCGCGGTCTCGGCCGCGATGATCGTGAACGGCCAGAACCCGCTTCTCGCCACCCTCGCTGGCGCGGCCGCTGGCCTCGTCGCGGGCGCCATCACCGGCGTGCTGCACACCAAGGGCCGGATCGACGGGTTGCTCGCCGGGATTCTCACGATGATCGCGCTGTGGTCCGTGAACCTGCGCATCATGGGGATGGCAAACGTGCCGCTCTTACGTGAAGACACACTCTTCACCCCGCTGCGCGAGGCCGGCTGGATCGGCAAGACGTGGTTCGCGGTGCTCGTCATCACGGCACTACTGTTTGCGCTGAAACTCATTGTCGACTGGTTCTTGTCGACCGACCTGGGACTCGCGATCCAGGCGACGGGCAACAACGAACAGATGATTCGTAGCTTCGGTGTGAACACCGACGGCATGAAGATTCTCACGCTGGCGCTCTCGAACGGGCTCGTCGCGCTCGCCGGTGCGCTGGTCGCGCAGTACCAGGGCTTCGCCGATATCAGTATGGGTGTCGGCCTGATTCTGGTGGGCCTCGCATCGGTGATCCTTGGCCAGGCCGTGTTCGGTCAGCGCAACATTTTCATGGCCAGCCTCGCCGTGCTCGTGGGCTCGGTGCTCTACCGACTCATCATCTTCTTCGCGCTCATCGCAGGCCTCAATCCCAACGATATGCGCGCGGTCACCGCGCTGCTCGTCGTTGCCGCGCTGCTGTTGCCGCGCTGGGGGTTCTTGAAGAAGATCCCATCACTTGCGGGTCGCGGCAATCGCAGGCCTTCACCCCAGGATCCACCGCCCGAGCCAGACGTCTCGGCCACCACCGGCGTCAAGATTCCCGTCTCAGCGAAGTAGACCTAAGGAGGCACTCATGCTCAATATTGACCACATTTCGAAGACCTTCTTTGCAGGCACCATCAACGAGCGGCGTGCGCTCGTCGACGTAAATCTCGAGCTCGCAGAGGGTGACTTCGTCACCGTCATTGGTTCAAACGGCGCGGGCAAGTCGACGCTGCTCAACGCGGTCGCGGGCCGCTACATTGTCGACACGGGCAGCATCTCGATCGACAATAAGCCTGTCACCAAACTGCAGGAGTACCAGCGCGCCAAGTATGTGGGGCGCGTCTTTCAGGACCCAATGGCGGGCACAGCACCCGACCTGACGATCGAGAAGAACCTGTCGCTCGCGCTGCTGCGCGGTAAGAACCGCGGGCTGAACCGTGGCACGACCCGCTCGAGGCGCGAACGCTTCATCGAAGAGCTGAAATCGCTCGAGTTGGGTCTCGAGAACCGCCTCACCGCAAAGGTGGGGCTGCTCTCGGGCGGCCAGCGCCAAGCGCTGTCGCTGCTCATGTCGGGGTTCACACAGCCGCGCATTCTGCTGCTCGACGAGCACACCGCCGCGCTCGACCCGCAACGCGCCGCGCTCGTCACCGACCTCACCGAGCGCATCGTTTCCCAGGGCGGGCTCACCACGCTCATGGTGACCCACAACATGGAGCAAGCGCTCAGGCTCGGCAATCGCCTCATCATGATGCACGAGGGGCGCATCGTGTTTCAGGCGAACGCTGCCGAGAAGCGGGAACTCACCGTGCCGCTGCTGCTCGAGGAGTTCGCCAAGATCAAGGGAGCCCAGCTCGACGACCGGGCGCTGCTCGCGTAGCCTCGCACAACCCGACCGGACTGAATACTATTGAGGTTGCATACGAGGACGGCTGTGGCAAACAACGAGGTGGAATTGCAGATCGATTCATTGGACGCTCGGCTGATTCAGCTTCTGAGCGCCGAGGCCGGGATCTCGATTGTGGAGTGTGCCAGGCGCTTAGGCGTCGCCCGCGCGACCGCACAAAGCAGGCTCGACAAGTTGCGTAGTCGCGGCGTCATCACGTCTGAAGCGCCAACGATTGATCCGGCGGCGCTCGGCTACCCGCTGCGCACCTACTGCATCATTCAGGTACGGCAGACTGTCAACCACGATGTGATCGCCGAGCGTCTGTCGCACATTCCCGAAATGCTCGAGCTCGACACGATCACGGGCGACTTCGACATGATGGCCACCGTCGTGTCGAGGTCGACCGTTGACCTGCAGCGCGTGCTCGATCTGATCTCAAACACCGACGGCATTTTGCGGGTGTCGACGAGGCTCACACTGGCGAGCCACTTCAGAAACCGCATCTTGCCACTCGTGGCACAGGCCTCAGAGCAGATTCCCTAGCCGCACGCGGCCACGACACCCGTCATTCTGCGGGAACGACCACAAGCCGTCATTCTGCGGGAGCGAAGCGACTCGCAGAATCCACAAACCCCTGGGTCCTGCGACTCCTACGTCGCGCAGGACGACCGGAAGGGCGCATAAGGTCCGGACGCAACACCTGAGTTGACCGAATTAGTGACCACCACTTAACTCACCAAGATCGCTTAACATCCCCGCAACCTCGCCTGTCAGGG
>NZ_JBTJEP020000031.1:0-23306 GCF_054456635.2 Leucobacter faecis | reverse complement strand
CGTATTTTCACCGTGGGGCTCTGGCCTTACAAGGCTTGTAATCGATTATTTATAAACCCCACACTCATAGGGTCTGCAAGCAGCAACGCACCGGTCGCGAATAACGCGGCCAGTGCGAGCGTTGATCGGGGCCGGCCAGTTACTAGATGCATAGCTGCGGCCCAAGCTCTTCGGTCTTCCCGTCCACCATGATGGTTGCCAGACCGCAAATTCGTGCTGCCGTGTCTGGTTCAATAATCATTGGAGTGTACAGCGATTGCAGCCCAATGTCGGTGCGTGATTGAGCTCTCGTGCTTTGCGGATCATCAAGCGGCCAGACGCGCATGGACATCGTATTTCCATCAGTTTCGCCGTCGTATCTCGTTACCCGCCCCCACACCGCCATGCAGTCGTTCGAATACATCAGCTGCACGTGCACCTGATTGTCGAGTCTTGCTTCAGAGGCTGCGATGACGGCATCATCACGGCACGAGGTGAGCATCGGGTCGATCCCGTTGGCCGGTTCAGAAAGATGTCGACCGCCCTCGGCCAGAGCAGGTTCGCTGGCGCCAAACCCGTTCATCGTGACGACCGTGCCGAGTACTCCTAACACTGCGGCAACCGCGGCAATAAGGGTTGTCTGAAGGAGTGAGAACCGGCGTGACCGATCCATTGATTCTGGCGCAGGATCTAGAACCGTGCTTCGTGGCGCGAGTGCGTTTCTTCGGCTTCTCCACGTCTTTGGGTCGCCGCCGAACAAGCCGACGAGCTTGAGGACAGTGTTCTCTGTCGGAAGCGACTTGCCAGAAAGCGCGACTGAAATCACGCTCTTAGAGACTCCGGTCTGGTTGCTAATTGCCGCGAGCGTTGGGTTGCCCGCTGCAGTCTTGAGGTCTCGCAACCCCTCCGCGAACGCTTCTACCGTGTCGACTGGTTCCCCTAGATTGGCGCCGGACTGCGGTGCAGTCGAATTCGACATTCATCCTCCCCATGACGAGTTCAAAACCTCGAACGCTTGTGTTCGGCTATCAAAACACGATGTTTTGCCTACTTGAGCAACCATATATTGATCCAAGAAAGCGAATGCCGTTGCCTGGGATATTCCAGTCGTTGCCCTGGAGTTTTGGCACCAATACAAGGATCCCGATATTTCGTTCGATGGCCGAACGAACCTCTTTGCGTAAGTTTGTCGAGCGCGGCCTGCGCGAGGCCCGCCGCTAGGTAGCCGCTCACAGATGGGACAGTTTGTACGCGTCAGAAGGGTCTAAAGCGTACAAACTGTCCCATCTGTTGCGTGGAGTGGCACAAGCGGCCACGGGCCGTCGCGCGGCCCACCCGATCCGATCAGGAGCGGTCCGACTACTGCGTGTGCACCACGCGGCCGTCGACCACCGTCAACACGAACGGAATCTCAGGCAGCTCGTCTGTCGAGGCCTCGACCGGGTCGCTCCCCCACACCGTGAGGTCGCCCACCGCTCCCACCTCGAGTACGCCGCGGTCTGAGAATCCTCGAGCCAGCGCGGGCCACAGGGTGTAGGCGAAGAGGGCTTCTTCGCCGGTGAGGCACTGATCCGGCTCGAACACATGGGCCTCAGAGTTACCGGGCGTGTGCCGGCCACGCGCCCAGGCCATACCGAGCCGGGGGTCGTACTGCGCGACCGGCCAGTCAGAGCCGAGGGTCACAGTGACGCCCGCGTTGAGCACGTCGCGCACACGGTAGCCGGTGGCGGCGCGCTCTCCCAGGCGCTTCGCCCAGGGGTCGCTGTCGTCGGCCGCGCGCCACTGCATGTGCAGCGGCTGCATTGACGCGGTGACGCGGCTCGATGAAGCTCCGCCAAAGCCGCGCAGTTGCTCAATGTCTGAGTCAGCGAGCACCTCGAGGTGCTCGATCGAGTGTGCGGGGAGGCCCGGCCTAGCGGGTAGTGCGCCGTAGACGTCGAGCACGCGGCTCACCGCGTAGTCGCCCACGGCGTGCGTCGCGATCAGCATGCCAGCGTCGTGGTAGGCGCGCACGACCTCTTCGAACCTCGCCCACGACGGCCAAAACGCGGCGCGGCCGTCGCCGCACGCGTCGGCCTCGTGCAGCCAGGCGGTGCCCGTGTCGATCACGCCGTCGCTAAACAGTTTGATCGCGTTCTGATCCCAGAGCCGCCCGGCCGTGCCACGGGCGGCAATGCGCGCAGCCACGTGAATGTCGGTGTCCCCGACGGCGTGCCAGTGGTGCACGGTGAGGCGTTGGTCGAGCTCGCCACGCGATTCGAGCTCGGCAAACAAGGTAGCGGTCGCGGGCTTACCATCCATGACGGCGCCGCCGGTGAGGCCAACAGCGGCGAGAGAGCGCAGCATGTCGCGCAGCGCATCGCGCTCGTCGTCGTGGGAGCGCGTGGGCGCCGCCGCAAACAGCAGGTTGTAGGCGCTCGGTTCGCGCAGCATGCCCGTGGGCTTGCCTTCGGAGTCGACCACGATCTCGCTCGCGTCGGCAAACTCGCGCGTGCCCGTAATACCGGCCGCCGCGAGCGCCGGGCCCGTGCCCAGCGCGGTGTGCAGGTCGTAGCAGATGAGCGCGACGGGCCTGCCCGGGGCGGCGCTCTCGATCAGGTCGCCGCGCATGCCGGTTTCTTCGAACGGCGCGTAGTCGAGGTTCCACCCTCGCAGCCAGGCACCCTCGGGCAGCCGCTCGTGCTCTGCGGCGAGCGCCTCGCGCAGCTGCTCGATGGTGACGAGCCCGGCGAGGTCGATGCCCGCGGTGACGTCTGCCGCCCAGTGCGGGTGGGTGTGTGAGTCGAAGAGGCCGGGGGTGACAGTCGCGCCCGCGACGTCTCGCACCTCAATGCCGAAGGCGGCGGCGCGCTCACGCACCTCGTCATCGCTGCCGATGAGGGAGATGCGACCGCCCTCTACGAGCAGCGCGGTGGCGTCGCATGCGCGCCCCAGGTGGGCGTTGCTGCGCAGGTTTGCGCCGGTGATGGCGAGCGAGCCGCCCGCGGCGGCGAGCTCGGCGCCACTACCCGCGGCGGTATCGATGTCGTTGCCGTTCAAGGTCATCAGCTGCTCCTCGTGTGTCTGGTGGTCTCAGTGCCGGCCAATGGCGCTGTAGCCGGTACGGGTGGTCACGCCCCGAAACCGTGCCGGGTTCCAGTGGCGCTGAAACTCGGGGTCGCCCGCGCCGCCCTCAACGAGGTCGGTGAGATACTGCCCCATAAACGCAGCGTACTTGAACCCCTCGCCCGAGTCACCGCAGGCGAGCACAACGTTCGAATGCACGCGGCCGACGACGAAGTCGCCGTCGCCCGAGTCCGTCCACGTGCACACCTGTGTGGCGAGCACGTTCGGCTCAATCGCGGTGAGATCACGCGCGACGCGCGCGCGGATGATCTCGGTGCGCTCTGGCACCGCGGCGCGGTCGAGGTCTTCACCCAGCGTGCCGCCCGCGAGCGGCCGCAGCGGCTGGTCGAGGCCGACCTTGTACCCGCGCTGGGCGTCTGGCATCGCGTAGATGCCCGGCGCGTCACCGATCGGGCAGTCCACGAGCCCCGGCAGCGCCGGCGCGGGCCACTCGGGCGGCTGCGCGGCGGGCGACCCCAGGTGCACCACCTGTTCGATGTAGGGCGTGAGCGGCAGCTCGAGGCCCAGCCCCGGTAGCAGCTCGCGCGTGCCGGGGCCCGCGGCGACAAGCACCTGCTCGGCCTCGAGCACTTCGCCGCCCGCGATCTGCACGCGCGCGGCGCGCGGCGCGGTCCCTGCAGCATGATCCGGATCAATGCCGGTCACCCGTGTCGCGGGCCGGTAGTCGCCGCCTGCAGCGATGAACGCGGCGAGCGCGCCCGCAAGCATTCTGTCGGCGTGCACGACCCCGGCCTGTTCGACCCACAGGGCCGGGCGCCCGTCTGGGCGCAGGCCGGGAAACGCGTCGCCCACCTGGGCGGGGGCGAGGCGTTCGACCGGCTGGCCGATTGACGCGAGCGCCGCCGCGACCGCTGGCAGTGATTCGTCGTCACGCCACACGAGTCCGGTCGTGCTGTGGATGGGGGCGCCGAGGCGCTCACCCAACCGCTCCATGGCGGTGCGTGTGGCGATCATGCCACGCGCCCGCCACGCTTGCGTGTCGGCGAGCCGCCACAGGCGTGAGCTGCCGCCGCTTGACGCGTACGGGCTGCCGGGTGCGAAGCGTTCGATGAGGGTGACGTGCCAGCCACGGTCTTGGAGTTCGAGGGCGGCCGGGAGCCCCCAGGCCCCCGCGCCCACGACGATCGCTCGAGAGTGCGTCATCTTTTCGCCGTGTTTAGTCCTGGATCGTCGTGTAGTGCTTGCGCAGCGGTTCGGTGACGTGCCAGGTGCCCTCCCAGCCCGACGGCATGACCATGATGTCGCCGGGACCAAACTCGATGTCTGCCTCGCCCGCCACCTCGACGGTGACACGGCCCGAGAGGATCGTGCAGATCTCGGTGTAGCCCTCGCGGTGCGCGGTGAAGCTGCCCGTGGTGCACTCCCAGAGGCCCGTGTCGATATTGCCGGCTTGCCACACGCTCGTACCAGCCTCGGTGAGGCCCGCGGTCGTGGCCGTGGGTTTAGGCGCGTGCGGGGGCAGCTGCACCTCACCGGTGTTGTGGGCAGCGTGGGTGGGAATGCTCGTCATTGATACTCCTGAAGTGTGTTGTGCTGTGTGATGTGTGATGTGTTGTGTGCGATTTGTGCGTGACTCGCGCGTCTCGCGTGCTGGCCGCTAGCTGCGGCCGGTCACGATGTCTGCGAGGTGCGCGATGGGTGACGTTTTCTGTTTACCGCCCAACTCTTGCTTGTCTGCGAAGCCGTAGGCCGCGTAGAGGCCCTTCGTCGCGATCCAGCGCAGCGGCTCGGGCTCCCACTTGCGTACGCGGTGGTTTACCCACGGCAGCCCCGCGATCTCGGTGTCGTTGCCGAGGATCAGGTCGGTGATGGTGCGGGCCGCGAGGTTCGTCGATGTGACCCCCGTGCCCACGTAGCCGCCGCCCCATGCGATGCCGGTCTGCTTATCGAGGCCCACCGTGGCGGCCCAGTCGCGCGGCACGCCCAGCACGCCCGACCACACGTGGTCGATCTGTGCGCCGCGGGTCGCCGGGAAGAACCGGTTCATGATCTCATTCAGGGTGTGCGCGGTTGAAGCGGGGGTCTGCCCGTCGGTGTCGGTCTTTGAACCAAACTTGTAGGGGACGCCGCGGCCGCCGATTGCGATGCGGTCGTCGGCGGTGCGCTGCGCATACATGTACACGTGCGCGAAGTCGCCGAGCACCTCGCCCTTGTTCCAGTTCAGCTCGTCCCACACCTCTGCGGAGAGCGGTTCGGTTGCGATCAGCGACGAGTTCATGGGCAGCCACAGCCGGTGCAGCCCCTTGAGGTTGGCGGTGAAGCCCTCTGTTGCCCGCACAATGTACTCGGCCGATACCGTGCCGTGCGTCGTGATGACGCTGTGCGGGGCGATCTCGACGACGCGTGTGCGCTCGTAGATCTCAACGCCCAGTCGCTCGCACGCTTCGGCGAGACCGCTCACGAGCTTGGCGGGCTGAATGCGCGCGGCGTGCGGGTGCCACACCGCGGCGCGGGTGCCCGTGACGTTGATCTTGGCCTTCGCCTCGGCCGCTTCGAGGAGCTCAAGGTCGGTGTAGCGCCACGACTGCTCTTCGGCCGCGAAGGCGCGAATGCGCGCCTCCTGCGCGGGCGTGTAAGCGACGTTAAACTCGCCGCCCTTCTTAATGTCGGCGTCAATGCCCTCGGCCTCGGTGACCCGGATCACCTCGTCGACGGTCTCGTTCATGGCACGTTGAAACCGCTCAGCGGCGTCGCGGCCGTGGGTGGGCTCGTACTGGGCGCGCCCACCCGTCATGGCCGAGGTGAGCCAGCCGCCATTGCGACCCGATGCGCCGTACCCCACGTGCTTCTCTTCGACAACGACGACCCGCAGCTCGGGCTTCGCCTGCTTCAGGTAGTACGCGGTCCACAGCCCCGTGTACCCGGCGCCCACGATCGCGACGTCGGCTGCGAGATACCCGGGCAGCTCGGGGCGCGACTTGGGTGAACCGATTTGTTGCCACCAGTGCGAGACGTTGCCGTTGATCATCGTTGATTCCTTTGCGAGGTGTACTGCTGTAAATGATGCATGTTCTGTGCCCGCTTAGAGGGCAAACTGCGAGGCGAGTGTGGGGCGCCAGCTCAGCCAGGCCTCAGCGTTATCGCCGCTGAGCCACGGAAGCTGTTCGCTGCCGCGCACAACCCCGGTGCTGCCGTCTGGCAGTACAATCTCGTACTTCCAGCCCGACCCCAGGTAGATCGCCTGCCGCACGGTAACCGGCACAGCCGCCTGACCGGCGCCGGCTTCTGCCGCCGACGCATGCAGCAGCCCGTGCTCGGGACGCACCACCGTCACCGCCCGACCGTCGTCGCTCTCAACCTTCGTCGATTCGCCGATGAACCCCGCGACGAACAGTGACGCCGGCTTCTCGTACAGCTCTTTCGAGGTGCCGACCTGTTCGATGCGTCCCTCGTTGAACACGGCGATGCGGTCTGAGAGTGTCAGGGCTTCTTCTTGGTCGTGCGTCACGAAAATGAATGTGCGCCCCACCTCGCGGTGTACGCGCCGAAGCTCGAGCTGCAGACGCTCGCGCAACTGCTTATCGAGCGCACCGAGTGGCTCGTCAAGCAGCAGCACCTTCGGTTCAAACACGAGGGCGCGTGCGAGGGCAACGCGCTGCTGCTGCCCGCCCGAGAGTTCCTTCGGGTAGCGGTCCTCGTAGCCCGCGAGCCCGGCGGTGACAAGCGCCGCGCTCGCAAGCTTCGCCGCCTCGGCCTTGCCGACCTTGCGCTGGCGCAGCGGAAACGCGACGTTGTCACCCACGGTGAGGTGCGGGAAGAGGGCGTAGTGCTGAAACACGATGCCGAGACCCCGCTTGTGCACGGGCACATCGTCCATGCGTCGGCCGTCGATTTCGACGTAGCCCGTCGTGAGGTCGGTGAACCCGGCGATGAGGTTGAGCGTCGTCGTCTTGCCCGAGCCTGAAGGCCCGAGGAACGTCATGAACTCCCCCGCCTTGACGTCAAGCGACACATCATCGAGGGCGATGGACTTAGGGTAGTGCTTCGAGACGCCCGAGAGTCGAATCTCGGCGCCACGCTGGCTATGCTTTTCGGCCACGGTTTTTCCTTCCGGTCAGCACGAGCGCCCCGAGAACGAGCGTCGTGGTGAGCACGAGAATGACGGTCGCGGCGGCCGCGAGCGTCGGATCGGTATCGCGAGTCACACTCGCATACATGAGAACGGGGAGAGTGTTGAGGTAGGGGCTCTTAATAAACAGAGACAGCACCACCTCGTCAAACGAGGTCACGAACGCGAAGAGCGCGCCCGAGACGAGCCCGGGAATAATGTTGGGCAGGGTGACCTTGAAGAACGTCGCCAGCCGCCCAGCACCGAGGCTCAACGCGGCAAGTTCAAGCCGGTCATCGAACCCGGCAAACCCGGCGGTGATAGCGATCACCGTGAACGGCAGCGCAAGCACGGTGTGTGCAAACACGAAGCCCGCGACGGTGCCCACCAGGCCGAGCTTCAAGAACACGGCGTAAATGCCGATCGCCACCACGATCCCGGGCACGACCATGGGCGTGAGCAGCCCGATCCGGAGCGAAGAGGACAGTTTCTTGCTGGTGAGCGCGCGCAGGCCGAGCGCCGAAAGCAGGCCGAGCACGGTCGCGAGCAGCGCGACCAGGAGGCCGATGAGCAGCGAGTTTGACAGTGCCGCCGTCCATGCCGGGTTCGTGAAGAACGACTCGTACCAGCGCAGCGACCAGCTCTCTGGCGGGAAGACGAACGAGGCTTTGCCCGTGAAGCTGAGCGGAATAACGACGAGGGTGGGCGCGATGAGCCAGAGTGCCACGATCATGCTGACCGTCCACAGGACTACGCGTGTGAGGGGGCGAATGCGAATCATCTAGAACACCTCCACGGCGAGACCCTTGCGCTTCGCTGAGCGCACGACGAGGGCGATGAGGCCCAGCATCACGAAAGTTGACACGAGCAGGATCACGCCGAGCGCACCGCCGCGACCCCACTGCAGCAGACTGCTGACCTGGGCGTAGATCGCTTGTGCGAGCATGCTGTCGGAGGGCGACCCGAGCAGCGCAGGGGTGACGTAGAATCCGAGCGCCTGGATGAACACCATGAGCGCGCCAGCCGCGATGCCGGGAATCGACAGCGGCAAAAACACGCGCAAGAACGCGATCGAGGGGCGCGCACCGAGCGACCTGGCGGCGGTCACGAGGCGGCCGTCGATGCCGCTCATGACGGCGTACAGCGGCAGCACCATGAACGGCATGAGCACCTGGCTGAGGCCAATCATCACGCCCGTGTTTGACCGCAGCAGCTGCATCGGGCCAATGCCCACGGCCTCGAGGATCGTGTTGATGACGCCCGAGTCTTGCAGCAGCACGATCCACGCGAACGTGCGCACCATGAGCGAGGTCCAGAACGGGATCAGCGAGATCACGACGAGCGCGGTGCGGGCTTTGGGCCCCACCACCGTCATGAGAAAGGCGTAGGGGTAGGCCAGCAGCAAGCAGATGAGCGTGGCAAGAAACGCGTTACCAAAGGTGCGCGCGAGGATCTGCAGGTTCTGCGGGTTCTGCAGCGCCCACTCGTAGTTGCCAAACCCGAGCGTCGGGTCGCTCACGCTGCGCCACATGCTCTCGAACACGGGGTAGGCGAACACTCCGAGCAGCAGCGCGTACGCCGGCAGCAGGAGCAGTAGGGCCCGCAGCGGTGCGCGGCGCGAGGTGTTCGCCCCGCGCACCACGGGTAGGTTGGTGGTTGTCACGATTAGCCCTGCAGCCAGGTCATCCAGCGGTCGAGCTCGGAGTCGTAGTTCTCAGCCCACCAGGTGGAGTCGGTCGCCACCATCTGCTTCGCGATCTCGGGTGCCGTCGTGAGGAACTCCATGCCGAGCGGGCTGAGCGCGGGCGCGGCCTCGGTGTTGACCGGCGAGTACGAAGTGAGCTCGGTGAGGGTCTCTTGCTGCTTCTTACCCAGGTAGTAGTTGATGAACGCCATCGACGCGTCGGGGTTCTGGGCGTTCTTCGGTACAGCGAGCGCCTCGGTGATCTGCAGCGCTTCGTTCCAGACCGGCTTGTAGTTTGCGCCGTTCTCAACCGCCGCATAGCCGCGACCCGACCACACCAGCGCCATGTCGGCTTCGCCCGACTCGATCATCTGCTGTGATTCGGCGCCTGTCTTCCAGTAGATCAAGCTGTCGCGAATCTCGTCGATCTTGTCGTAGGAACGATCCATGTCGAGCGGGTAGAGCTCGTCGGGCTTCACACCGTCTGCGAGCAGTGCGCCCTCATAGATGCCGGGGCCGATGTCTTCAAAGCCCGCGATGCCGCGCTTGCCCGGAAACTTTTCGGTGTCGAAGAAGTCGGCCCAGCCGGTGGGCGGGGTCGGGTACTTGTCGACGTTGTACAAGATGACGTAGCCGTACTGCATCGCGGGCACGAAGCAATCGCCGGTGAGTCCCTCGGGGACTTTCGACGTGTCGACAATCGACGTGTCGATGTCCATGAGTAGCCCGTCTTCACCGCACTGCTTCTGGGCCCAGATGATGTCGGTGTCGACGACGTCCCAGGTGACCGCATTGTTGTCGACCTGCGCTTTGATCTTGGCGTACTCAGTGGGCCCGTCTTCGAGCACCGTCGCACCAGACTCCTCCGCAAACGGTTTGCCTGCCGCCTCCATCTGCCCCTCCTGGAACGTGCCGCCCCAAGAAACGAACGTGAGGGTGACGCCGTCGAGTGCGCCAGCCTTCACCGTGCCAACCTCGGCCGGGCCGGGGCCCAAGTCGATGTCTACGGCGGGGCCTGCGGCCGAGCAGCCTGCGAGCAGCGCACCGACGCCTGCGACGGCGAGCCCCGTCATGACCTTGCGGCGCAGAGATGTGTGTTGCAGAGATGTGTTTTTCATGGTGTGATCCTTCTTCATTGATGATCAGTTGGTCTGTGGTTTGTGTGGCCGCGTGTGAAGCGCGAGCTACGAGACTTGCGCGTGTGGTGTCTCGTCTGGCGTGGGCGGGCTGTTGATCCAGATCACTTTTGCCGGCGCCGCTGATTCGTTCAGCACCCGGTGCGGCACAGAGCTCAGAAATTCGATCGAGTCGTCGGTCTGCATGACGTAGCGTTCTTGACCGAGCTCGAGCACGATTTCGCCTTCAGTGACGATCAACATTTCTTGTGACTGACCGTGGGTGTAAAAGTCGCTGCCCGTTGAACCGCCGGGCTCAAAGACACCCGCATACACTTCGAGGTTGCGCAGCGGTGGCAGTGAGACCACAAATTTCTGTGCGCCCTCGAGCGGCAGCGTTGGCCGCCCGGCCGCTGCCAGCACCCCGCGGGTGTGAGCTGGGCTGTCGTCAAGCAGTTGTGCCGGGGTGACGCCGAGCGCGGCCGCGATCTTGCGCAGCGAGGCGACACTGGCGTTGGTGCGGCCGTTCTCGAGCTGACTCAAGAAACTTGAGCTCACCCCTGCTGCCGCGGCGAGCGAACGTAGGCTCAGGCCGCGCACTTCGCGCAAGAGGGCGACGCGCTCACCCAGCTCGGCTTCAACTTCTACTGGCACCGTTCCTCCTTGAACGAGTAAACCCACAACCCCAGTTTGCTGAACACCTTGTTCAGTGAGGTTGGCAACAGCGTACACTCTGGCGAACGACGCGGCAAGTGGGTGGCAGCGTATGCCTCCGCCAGTGACAGCACACGGGCTCGATCGGGTGCAATCGGGGACGGGGCATCGAGTGCCGGAATCTCCGCCCGCCGGGCGTGAGACTAAAGCGTGACGCGAACTTCGTGAGCTCTTAGCAGTTGTTGAAGGCTCACAATTTCGACATCGAGATCTTGACGTTCAAGACCAAAGTCTCGACAAATGAGCTCATCCGTACTATCGGTTTCTAAGTAGTGTAGGAGCAACAACTGGCGCTCAGTGAGGGAATTGTCTGCAAAAGTCTCGGTTTCATCGCTCATCAAAGCTTCGCGCTGCCGTTCAAGCCACGAGAGCCCCCGCACCTCTCGTTCAAGGCATTCAACGATGGCGCTCGCTTCTGCGCGGTTCCCAGCGCGATGCAACATCTCGGCGTGGGATAACTTCGTGCCCACATACTCAGGGTCGGCCAGCTCAATTAATTGTTGCGCCCGCTGCAGGTCGCCATCTCGCAGCGCCAACTGCGCCGAGAGTAACGAAATAATACTCCCGCTTAACCCTTCGCCTGGGTGCGCCGGAAACGGCATTGCCGAAATCTCTTCGAGACGCCTTGCCGCATCAGAGAAACGTGCAGAACGCGTGAGCACGATATACCAAGCCCATGCATAAAATGGCCATAGTTCACCAAGCTCACGTGTGCTTATCGATTCAAGCATCTGCCCCGCGCGCCGCGAATTTCGCGTCTCGAGGAGAGCGCACACGATGGCTTCACTCGTGTCGAGAATACCTTCTGCCCAGCTGCTGGTTCGTGGAATTTCTCGGGCACGATCAAGCAAGCTCCGCGAGGTGTCATTCTCACCAAGAATAGCGTGGATCATGGCTGCCCGCACATACGCGTCACGGTGCAAAAAACCAAGTTCTGGCGCAAGAGGCAGACTTTGTGCTTCAGAAAATTTGCCAATTGCTAATTGGAAATCACCGGCAAGCATCGCGGTGATAGCGTGCTGCACTGCCCCGAATGCACGCCACCCTCTACTCGTGTCATGAATACTCACAGGCCCCAACTTGTGAAGCTCAATGTCTTGCCCAGCTAGAAGACCCTGCACAGGTCTTCCCTGCAGCCGAAACCACAGCATTTTGCCCAATTGCACAAAAAGTCGCGCGCGCAAACGATTGCTCTGCAGAAGTGCGTTCATCTCGCCTACTTGCCTGCGAGACCAGGAAGCGGCGCCCAAGAGAAAAGACTGCACCATCTGGGTGGTTGACCCCAAAGCGACAGCATTGCCAGTGATCACATCAAGGGTTTTCAACAGTTCGGCTGGTTTGAAGTAGTACCAGCACAGCAGAAGCTCGCCTTCGATGACACGAGCAGCCTCGCCAAATTCTCTAGCTGACATATGACGCTCGACCTGGCAGATCTCTGCTGGTCGCAATGCATTGTCTTGCGTAATTGGTTTCTCCCCCGCCTCTTTGATGCGGTCAACTCTCGTTTACGTCTTAGTTCGACCACGTCTTGCGCGCCACCACTGACACCGCAGGACTTCACCATATAACAATGCGGCAAAAGCCATGAGGGTGGGAGTGTGGGGGATCTTCTTAGGGGTAGATCCCCCATTGACGCTATTTCGGTGTATAGGCGACATATCTTGAAGAAGCTTCAACGAGATTTGAAGACAGAGACGAGCACGAAGCCAGCATGCTTGAGCGGGTTTACCGCATGCCGTCGTCTCAAACCAGCTGTCATACAAGGAGGAGTGTTCGGTGCCGTTACCACGTATTACTCACAGGGGTAGGCGTCGTACAGCGACCGCCCTTGCGCTCGGACTTGTTTTACTCGTGGGTGGCTTTGCTCAGTCATTCGAGCCGTTCGCGGCAAATGCGGTCTCGAACGAGCCAACTGACGTGGACCCGACCGTAGTGCCGGCAGACGATGAAGATTCTGTCGATAACGACGCTTCGAACGTAGGGGACGCCTCAGAGCCCGAAGCTGGTGCCGAGTCCAATAAGGAGGCCGACTCCAGTGAACGGACGACCAGAACAACGACACCATCTCCCCAGCGTCAAGGTACAAAGACGCTAAGGGAACCTTCGTTGCTCTCCCTCGATGTCGATGACTTTTGCGTACCTAACACTTACTTTGCCATTGACCAAGCGGCAAACGATGCAACAAACACCCGCATTCGCAGAGTGACCCTTGGCACCGGCGCCAATGTAAACAAACCTAACGGCGCGACAGTCCCGATTCCATCTGCTGGAAACATTGTGCTCTCCGGCTCAAGCGCCCCCGCGGGCTCGGTCAATAGCGTCACGAACGCACTTGGCGTCACCCCAGAAGGAACTTTTTACTTCGTTGGACAGACAAAAGACACAACCGATGGCCCGACCGCAAGCTACAGAGTTTACAAATACGACCTCACGAATTACGCCTCTGGGAATATCACCGGCACTGCGACGGTAGAAGGCAGCTTCACCATGCCCACTTCTGCGGGCAACCATCGCTGGATCGTCGCTGGCGCGGTAGACCCCCACACTGGCGATTATTTCTACGGATACTATGACGCGGCTTTCCAAGGGGGCCAAGGCTCAGTCACTTTGCACCTTTACCAGTTTGAGACGGACACAAAGAACGCGATATACATCGGAGGATTCAAAACTCCCGGTACCGATCTCCACATTGGAAGCACGACAGGTAACGGTGACATTTCATTTGATGGAGCAGGTAATCTCCTTGCACTCGTGAGTAACAACACTGGCGCAAATGCACGTCAAATCACTGTGACAAACTCGCTCCTCAGTGCAGCTGCTCAGTCACCAGGCCAGATTCGCACACTGAGCGCAGGAGCTGTCACTGCCCCACTAACGAACCTGTACGGCAACAACGAATTCAACGGCTCAGCGTTCAATGCGGACGGCCGCATGTTTTTGCAGCGTCGCGGAAACGGCGTAAACAACAACATGACCGTGAACCCCCTCACGATGACCCTTATGGGTCCTCAGTCCACCTCTGCGGGAAACATCGAACCCTCGAATCGAGTAATGAACGACCTTGCTTCGTGCGGCACTCCCCCCACGCTCACGCTGAAGAAAACGTTAGACGGCAAACGGGCCCAGCCCACTGACCAGTTCAAACTTGAAGCAAAATGGCATGCAGCTCAGACCGGCACCAAAACTTCATTTGGATCCGTAACGACAACCGGTTCAGACATCGGACTACAGAAGGATCAGCTCGGGCCTGTCCCTGTGCTGTCGGGCAACTGGTACACGATCTCTGAGACCGGGGTCAACAACGCTGACCTCCAAAACAACTATGAAACATCTTGGGCTTGTTTTGTGAACGGCAACCCCGAACCCGCGTACAAGGGGATCGGCACTACAGGAACGTTCCATTTTCAAGCTTCAAATAGTTACCGTGGCGGAGAAATTGAATGTGAATTCACCAACCGATCGATGCTGCCGAACCTCGTGGTTTCTAAGCAGTCGGACCCTGCTTCGGGTGTCGCGGTCGACCCTGGTAACACGGTGAAGTTTTCGCTCGCATTCGACAATACGGAGGGCTCGGCGGCCGCTACTGAACTGAGTTACACCGATCACCTCGCAGATGTACTCGACGACGCCAACTTCGTAGGCAACTCACTCAAGGTGCGCGACGTTACAGCGACAGACCCGGCTGACCATACTGATATCACAACCGGTTTCTTTGCCTTCTACGATCAGGCTGCCAAGAAGATCAAGATCGCTGGCGCTGCAGACGGCACAGGCACTGCAACGGTGCCCGCCGGCAAGAAGTACGCGGTCGTCTATGAGGTCACGGTAAAACAAAACGTAGACGCCGAGGGGAACACGCGCGAGAGCGGTACGGGAACTACCGCATACCGTCTTACGAACTACCTCGTCAAAGGCAACGAGACCCCGCCCACCACATGCACACCGCCGGCACAGGAAGACGAACAACCGCTGTGCTCCGACCACCATGTGCGCTCTTGGACAGCCTCCAAGAAGGAGTCCAGGCCGGCATCGGGCGCTACGCTGCACGCTGGCGGCAACATCTACTACTCTCTCGAGGTTGAGAAGGCCGACGCGAGCTACCCGATCGATGGCATTGTCGTCACTGATGATCTAACTGACGTCTACGATTACGCTACCTGGGACGCGAGCGCACCCGACCTTTCAGCGCAGGGTGCCCTTACTCGAGGCATCTACTTCTTCAATGCCGCTGGCAACGTCGTGCGAACCATTAACCAGGGTGACCTGCCCACAGGAACGACGCTCGATGAGTGGGTGCCAGCACCGACCGAAGCAGGCGGCAAGTGGACTCTCGCTACCAAACCCTTCGAACTCGAAGCCGGTGAAGTCAAAGCCCAGGTATGGTTCGCCGTGAAGATCAACAATCCCCTCACAGGAGAAGTCGGCGCGCCCTTCATCAACACCTATTCAGCGCTCGCGGGTAGCAGTGAGCCCAAGCCCAACCAGTGCGAGACAGGCGAGCCTTCGACGCACAAGGCCGCATGTAAAACGTCGCATCAGGTCGCCGAAGACTTCTTCGCGATTCGTAAAGACGGCACCGGTACGCTCGCCGACGGCACACGTGGCCCACTCACGAACCTCATCGGTCACCAGTTTGAGATCCGCGTAGATGACAACGGGACTATGGGCACCAATGAACCCGCCAATAAGTGCGACGTCACAGGCTCGAACGCACAGACGTGCTGGTCATTCGCACCGATTGCATCGGGCGAACAGGCTGGGCGTTGGCGCGCCGACAGGCTCCCCGCAGGCACTTACTGGTTGCTTGAGACGCAGGCCCCTAAGGAGCAGCGCGTCGATGCAAACACCAAGCGCTCTGTGACAGGTGTGCAGCTGCTCGCCGAACCCATCAAGTTTCGTGTGGCAAGCTCTGCCGAATCTGGGACAGATCACCCGGCCCCCGGCGTGCCCGATAAGAACGTGATCCTAGGCCAAGTTGACGTGTTCAAACCAGGAGCAACTACGTTGCTTGACCGATGCGATGCCGACGGCACAGATGCTCGCCCCACCGCCTGCAGTAACCCCACCGGGTACCTCATGGTCGTGAGTGACCCAGGCGCCCTGCCGCTCCCCTTCACCGGCGCGGCAGCTCCCTGGCTGCTCGGCGTAGGTGGTCTCGCAGGCCTCGGCCTACTGATCGCAGGTTTCTATTACTGGAGTTCACGGCGCCAAACGCGCGAGCTCTAAGCCCACAAGCTTGTCGAGTCATTGCTCGACATCACCTAACCCCGGTTTGGACCCCCCTCCAGGCCGAACCCAGAAAGGAAAACCGTGAATACACCATCACGTAAACGCGGCCTTCTGGCTGGGATCACTGCCATCGCCGCCTCGGCGATGCTGATCCTCGCCGGCGGCTCCGCAGCGCACGCAGCCCCCTCCGTCGTCGACCCCGACGCCAAGGGCTCGATCACGTTCCACAAGTTCGACCAGCCCGCAGGCGTCACGAACCTGCCGAACGACGGCTCTGCTATCGACCAGGACGCCATCGACGCAGCGAACCTCCAGGCTCTCGGCGGCGCCAAGTTCACAGCCACCCGCGTGGGCACCGGTGCGAACACGAACGTCGCCATCGACCTGGCAACAAACGCGGGGTGGCAGACCGCACAGGACCTCACCGTCGCAGGCGCCGCCACGCAGCTGCTCACTGGTACCGGCAATGTGTTCGAGTCAGGTGCGACTGACGCCGCGTCCGGTGAAGCTTCGGTCACGAACCTGCCCATCGGCCTCTACTACGTGCAGGAGACCACGACGCCTGCCGGTCACATGACCTCGGCGCCGTTCCTCATCACGGTGCCGCTCACGGACCCGGCAGACCAACAGAGTTGGCTGTACAACGTGCACGTCTACCCCAAGAACTCGGCCGTGGGCACCAAGACGGTGAACGATGAGAACGCAGTGAAGCTGGGTGATGAGATCGTGTGGACGATCACCGGTAACGTGCAGGCCCCTGCGCAGGGCCAGTCGATCGACGGCTACGCAATTGCCGATAAGCTCGATGAGAAGCTCGGTTACGTCGCCGCCGACGCCAGTGCGGCTCCGATAAAGCTCGGCGCTGTCGCAGCAATCACGATTCCCGCCGCCGCAGGCCAGCTGACCGCTGACGATTACACGGTCAAGCACTTCGCTGACACCAACACTGTCGTCGCAGTGCTCAAGGCCTCAGGTCTTGCAAAGCTTGACGCAGCGAAGAAGGCAAATGCAGCCACGCAGGTGACCCTGACTGTACCCACGGTGGTCAACCAGGTCGGTGAGATCTCGAACACCGGTCTCATCTTCCCGAACAAGGACTACGTTGACGCGAACCTCGGTGACGACCCCACCGACCCCACCGACCCGACGGATCCCCAGAACCCCTGCGAGGAGTTCTGCCCCTTCGAGACCCCCGAGTCGGTCACCAAGTTCGGTAACGTGAACTTCACGAAGACCGGCAAGGACGGCGACAAGGCTGCCGCGCTCGCTGGCGCTGAGTTCCAGGTGTTCCTCACCGAGGCCGACGCCAAGGCGAAGACCAACCCGGTCGAGTTCACGAAGAACGCAGACGGCACTGCAACAGCCCCGTCACCGAAGGACACCTTCACGTCAGACGCTAACGGTAAGGTCAACATCGAGGGTCTGCGCTACTCCAAGTGGGTCGACGGTGCAGAAATCACCAGCACAGACCCGGTCGACGGTTACCAGGCGTACTGGATCGTCGAGACGAAGGCGCCCGATGGTTACGAGCTGCTTGCTGAGCCCATCAAGGTCGAGGTTAACAGTGCCGATCAGGCTCTGATCGTCAGCGGTGCGACCGGCACCGATGACCTGCTCGGCAATGTCGTCAACAAGCAGAAGAATGCTGGCTTCGAGCTGCCGCTCACCGGTGGTGCGGGCACCTGGATGCTCACGGCCGCCAGCCTGCTGCTTGCAGCGGGCGCGATCACCATGGTGATCCGGCGCCAGAAGCGCGGCATCGCAGCTTAAGCTGTTCTTGCCTAGCGCATAATGTGTGGCGGCTGCAGTGCTCACTGCAGCCGCCACACACCCATTTTTCCCTTTTACATTCACGAAAGCAGCCGTGGCTAAAGATCGTTCACCTCGCAAACGTAGTGTCCAGGTACTTATCCGTGCGCTTCTCGTCACGGTATTCGTTGCTGTTATCTTGTTCACGAGCGGCACTATAGGCCTCGATGTACGCGAGATGCCGCCCAGGCTGTATCTTGCTGCCGGCCTCGGCCGACTGTTCCTCACACTCGCAAGCATCATGCTTGGCCTCGGTGCGCTACTGATGATTCGAAAGTTCAAGAAGGTCAACGATGAGTCTTGACACCTCACTTTCGGGCTACCAAGAGCCATTCTCACCCCGGGTAGCTACACCGGTTCGCAAACGCGGTGATCTCGTAAATGCGATCATGATCCAGGTTATGATCATGGGTGCACTGGTACTCGGTTTTTATGCTCCGGCCGCCGATTGGTTTTCGGCCCGTACGCACAACTCTGAGATTTCTGGCTACGTCGACGCCGTCGAGGCTTCAGACCCTGAAACTCTCAAGCGTGCTCTCGAACTCGCTTATGCCTACAACGACCATATGCCTCAGGGGCCGCTGCGTGACCCTTATACAAGCACCGTGGACCCCGACGGCGATGCTGCCGCACTGCGCGCGTATGAAGACCTCCTGCGGGTAAGCCCGTCAGATTCCATCGGTCACATCACCTATAACGATACAAACATCTCGCTCCCGATCTACCACGGCACTTCGGATCGAGTGTTGCGTAAAGGTGTCGGGCATTTGTATGGCTCTTCCTTGCCCGTGGGCGGTCCTTCTACCCACTCAGTGCTCACGTCTCACTCTGGGCTTGTCAACGCGAGCCTGTTCACGTCGCTTACCAAGGCAAAATTGGGCGACGTTTTTAGTGTGCAAGTGCTCGGTGAAACGCACTGGTACAAGGTAGACGATATTCGTACGGTACTGCCCGACGAAACAGATGCTCTGCGCATTGTCGATAACGCTGACTACGTCACGCTGATCACTTGTGTGCCTGTAAGCGTCAACACACACCGCTTGCTTGTGCGCGGAACCCGAATCCCGGCCCCTCAAAATGAGTACGATGGTACGGTTGCGGGCGACGGAGTTACTGCCGGGTTCCCGTGGTGGGCTGCCGCAGTCCTCGGCGGATCTGCGGCGAGTGCCTGGTTCTTATTCATCTATCCTAGACATACTCGTAAAATGCACAGTGTTAAAGAACTGGCAGGTATGCCTTAAGTAACTGCACTGTCACTCCTCGTGTTGTTAAGGAAGAATGAACTCGACTCCTTTTGTGCCTAGCCCCCGTACCAGGCAGGTCCAAAGAACCCATCTGGTTCATGTAGCTTGTTCTGCCAGGCCTGCACTTGTGATGGTGCGGGGAGCACGAGGAATGGGCAAGTCCGCGCTTGGTGTGCAACTTGCGCAGGCCGCGCATGAGCGAGGCTCGCACGTTGTATGGGCTGACTGCGCCGGGAACGTAAAGCTCTGGACAGCAATTTCGGCCACTCTTAAGGCTGCCAGACTCGTTGAAGAGGGCGACCTACCGCCTTTGTTTCCGTCGCCTCACGAGTTCCCTGACTGGAATCTGCTCCACACGCTCGCCGCGCGACTTGAACGTCTCGTCATTATTGTCGACAACTACCCTGGCCCTCAGTTTCCACTTCATGATGAGCTCGTACTGACGACGCTCGAACGATTGCCAAATGTTCATCTGATCCTGCTTGGCCATGACATGGGCACGCTAGATGCACCATTGTCTCGTCTTCGCGTCTCAAGCGCGGTAATTGACGACGATATGCTCCAGTTCACTGTTGGTGAAGTGCAGGAACTTCTCGACCTGAAACACGCAGACCTCGCGCCAGACTCAAATGACGCCGCCAAGCTAACGACCCAAGCTGCCCACATCGTCGATGCGACCGCGGGCTGGCCGCTCGCGGTCTTGGGGCAGATTAACCACGGAGAAGCGAGCGCCGGGTTTGCACGAGAGTTCATCACGCACTACGCATCGCAAATGTCGCCTGCGATGCAAGAACTTACGCGTGTAGCTTGCAGTATTGAAGAGATCTCGCCAGACTCACTGGCATCCATTGCGGGCGTGCCTGAATTTGACGCAGCTCGCGTGCTAACGCAACTGTCTGCAACGTTCATGCGCCAGCGCATTGACTCAAATGGAACCCGTTGGTACTCGCTACAAAAGGCCCTCCACCAAGATATTTGGATGGTGATTCGTCCCGACAACGAGGGCAACAACCTTCACAAAGGCGAGGCCTCCCAAAAAATCTCGACAGAACGAGCCGTCGCACTCGCGCTTCGATCGCCCTACCCTGAGCAAGCGCTTCAGGCAGCGTTCGCCCAAAAAAACTGGCATTTGGTCAATGAGCTACTGCTCAGGTGCACTACCATTTCACTGGTAGATCCTGCCAGCGGATTGCTGAGCCTACTCAGCAGCATTCCAGTAGAGGCACAGCACCGGTACCCAATCCTCAGATACAGCATTCTTCTTCCTACCGTTCTTAATAGTGGGGCACCTCGACCTGCGGACGCACTTCGTGCGGGTGAGATTGCCGAGGTGTTGAACGAGGTACCTCACCATCAGGCAGACGTTCTCACGATCGCGATCACTGCAGCCAAAATCCATGCGAGTCGTTTGCAAGGTGATGAACGTACTTGTGTGGACGCGCTCACTCAGTTACAGAAACAATTTGATTCACTCACGAAGGCGGATCTGCGCAGATCGTGGCCCACGTTTGCGACAATCGCTTGCCATGCTGCTGTGACACACATCGCGCTAGGCAATTTCAGTGATGCTGAGTGGTGGAAGAATCTGGCCATCACCATGACACAGGTCATCCCACGCACGCATGGTCTCTCGCCCTCAAGCTCCGTGTACGCTGAGGCATTAGGCGCGCTCATTTCGGCAGCTCGGGGCGATTTACGCTCAGCAGTGACTCGAGTTGAGGAGTGGGAGCGAGCCCACGGTGAGCTAGACAAGCGGAGAAACTTTTCCACTAAGCCGCTTGAGATCGCCAAAGCGATTGTCGCTTTTGAGCGTAACCAAACTCAGCAGGCCTTCGCGTTCTGGCGTTCACTCAACGAACGGGTACGATCACTCGAACTTCGACCATTTGTGATCTGGCTTGGTGCTCAGCTCTCGGCGCAAAGATACGGACCTGCTCAGGCAGCAAAAGAACTCAGCGTTCAGATCCGGGCGCTAAAGCGCGTGGCCATACCGATGCGAGGCAACGATGAGCTACTCAGCGAGCTTCTTGCGCGGCTCTCATTCCTCGGCCAGCAGGATTCACCACATCCCGTCAAAGGTTCGGTCCCCCATTTGGCAAACGCGTACGCCGCGTTTGAAGTCCGACAGTATGCTCGCGCACGGTCGATTGCACGTAGAGTGCACGACCGAGCTATCCAGAATACCCACCTCCGACGATCTGTTGAGGCGCTCCTCTGTGTCGAAGCAGCTGATCTCATGATCGACGGCACGCATGTGCCGCCTGGGCCCTCTCAAAGCCTTACAGCGACGACGAGCGACAGCGGCCGTTTGGCTCGACGTTTGATATGCGACTATGGATTCGTTTCATCTGGCCTTAGCGCCTCCCTCCGCCCCCTTGTCTCCTACGACAGAATTACGACGCCCGCTTCTAACGCTGATGATGCTGTGACTGCCGCAACCGGGCACTCTTCAAGCGCTCAAGGGTCCAATCGCGAAAGCACCGCGTCTCCCGCCAGAACGTCAGTACGCCGTCTCACGGCCGCAGAACTCCGGGTGCTCCAGTCAATCTCAGTGCACGGCACCGCCCCAAACGTTGCCCGGGAGCTCAACCTCAGCGTGCACACCGTGCGTGATCACCTGAAGTCGATCTATCGTAAATTTGACGTTTCAAGTCGAGATGACGCCCTACACGTGGCCCATCAAATTGGCCTCTTGCTGTAACTGCCGCGAACGCACCCCACAAACCCCGTAAGCTAACGGGAGGATCCCACAAGGAACCACGTCTTCAATAGCGCAGGTCATCTCACCACATCGACGTTGCGGGGCTCGCGCTTTCTTCGATCCCCGAAAGTCTCCCCTCTTGAGCACTACGCCCGCTACACCAGCCATACCCACAAACCAACAGGCCCGTACACCGCGCAACTCGACCTCGCGCGTGATTCTCGCGAGCCTCGTCGGCACGACGATCGAGTTCTACGACTTTTACGTCTACGCGACCGCGGCCGTCCTGGTGTTTCCGCACCTCTTTTTCCCCACCGGCAACGAGACGACCGCGCTGCTCGCATCGTTCGCCACGTTTGGCGCGGCGATGCTCGCCCGCCCCGTCGGTGCGATCTTCTTCGGTCACCTGGGTGACCGGCTCGGCCGCAAGACCACGCTCGTGGCATCGCTCATCACGATGGGTGTGGCAACCTTCTTGATCGGTATTTTGCCCACGCACGATCAGATCGGCATGTGGGCAGCGGTGCTGCTGCTCGTCATGCGCCTCGCGCAGGGCTTTGCGATCGGCGGCGAGTGGTCGGGCGCAGCGCTCGTGGCCACCGAGAACGCCCCCGAGGGCAAGCGCGCCTGGTACGGCACGTTCCCGCAGCTCGGCGCCCCCATCGGGTTCATCATCGCGAACATGCTGTTCTATGTGATCAACATGGGCCTCGCCGACCCGACAAAACCCGGCATCGCGTCAGACGCGTTTCTCGCCTGGGGCTGGCGTATTCCGTTCTTGTTCTCGGCCGTGATGGTGGTCGTGGGCCTGTGGGTGCGGCTCAAGCTCGTCGAGTCCAGCGCGTTCGAGCGCACGAAGGAGGCTGGCAAGGTCACCAAGATGCCCATCGCGGTCGCGTTCAAGGATCACTGGCGCGCGCTCATTCTGGGCACCTTCGCGATGCTCGCCACCTACGTGCTGTTCTACCTGATGACGTCGTACACGCTCACGTTTGGCACGCGCCCCGGCCTCGAGGTCGCACAGAAGGCTGCGAACGCCGCAGGCGTCGACTTCGACGCCGCCGCCTACGTGCCCGGACTCGGCTACTCGTACAATGACTTCATTCTGATGCTCGTGTTTGGCGTTGTCTTCTTTGGCATCTTCACGCTCGTGTCGGGCCCGCTCGCCGACCGCTTCGGCCGCCGCAAGACACTCATCTGGGTCACGATCGCCATCGCCCTCTTCGGGTTCTTGTTCGTGCCGCTTCTGGGCGGCGGCACCGCGCTCGTCATGTTCTTCCTCGCGCTCGGGTTCACGCTCATGGGCCTCACCTTCGGCCCCATGGGCGCGTTTCTGCCCGAGATGTTCCCCACGAACGTGCGCTACACCGGATCAGCCGTCGCCTACAACGTGTCGTCGATCTTGGGCGCCGCCCTCGCACCGATCATCGCGGTGTGGCTGTGGGGTCTCGCGGGCGGCAGCCCGATCTACGTTGGGTTCTACCTCACGGGTGCCGCGGTGCTCACGCTCATCTCGCTGATCCTCACCCGCGAGACCAAGAACATCGACATCGAGGCGTAGCTCCCCACCACCTACGTCATGGATTCTGATTCTTCTATGTTTGTCAACTCGCCAGTCGAGGGGCGGCCGCGGCGTTCAACTGCCGAAACACTTGAC
>NZ_JBTJEP020000030.1:0-25233 GCF_054456635.2 Leucobacter faecis | reverse complement strand
TTCCACGAAGCCCCGCAGGAATTCAACGTTCTTGCCCTCAAATACCGGAAAATCACCCCAAAGCGGTCAACTCAGGTCCTACGTCGCGCAGGACGACCGGAAGGGCGCATAAGGTCCGGACGCAACACCAGGGGCGCTACCTTGACGCGCGGCGCAGCCGCACCGCCCCCACAAAGCCGAGCGCCAAGAACACCAGACCGATGAGCAGTGAGGCACGCGTCGCATCGGTGAAACCCGAGGTGAGCGCGTGCACGACCGCGTCGGTATGCTCGCCGAGCTTGCTCGCACTGCCCTCGGCGCGCAGCTGCGAAATCGTGGTGCCCGCCGACTGCCTCGTGGCCGACGCCAGCTGGTCGGCCTGAGAGGCGGGCAAACCCGCCCCCGAGAGCGCGGCGGGCAGCGTGATCGCGAGTGACACCGACAGCGCGGCGCCAGCAACGGCGGTGCCGAGCGCCGAACCGATCTGCCGCACGGTGCTCTGGGTCGCAGACCCCTGCCCCGACACCTCGACGGGCACGTCGCGCAGCACCGTGCCCGTCAACTGTGCCGACGCGAGCCCCAGGCCGAGCCCGTACAGCACGAGCGGCAGCGCGACGACCCAGCCCGCACTGTCGGGGCGCAAAAGAAACGCGAGCACGGCGACGCCCAACACTTCCAACCCCAACCCAATGAGCACCGTGCCCGGCGCACCAAACTTGGCAGCGACGTGGCGGGCGGCAGCCCCCGACATGAACGCGCCCACCGCCATACCGGCCAGCACAAGCCCGGCCCCCATCACGTCGAGACCCAGCGCGTTCACGAGATACAGCGGCAACACAAACACGATCGTGAACTCGCCAATGGCGACCATCGCGGCCGTCAGGTTGCCCCACGAAAAGGTGCCAAAGCGAAACAGTCCCAGGTCGAGCAGCGCCGAACGCTGCACCCGCTCGCGATGTCGCTCCCACAACACGAACAGGGTGAGCGCGACCGCAGCGATCGCGAACGTAAACGGCACGACCGACACGGGTGCGCCCTTCGGCCACTGCCAGCCCATCATGCTGAACTCCGCGGCGGGTTTCCACCAGCCCAGATCCGGCCCCTCAATGACCGCGAACACGAGCGCGCCGAAGCCGATCGCGCTCAGGAGCGCGCCGTCGACGTCCATACCGGGCCGGTCGGTGCCGCTCTTCGTCTCGCGCACGGTGAAGAGCGCGGCGAGAAACACGAGCGCGCCGATGGGAATGTTGACGAGAAAGATCCAGTGCCACGAACCCCACTGCGTGAGCGCGCCGCCCGCGAGCGGCCCGACGGCGGCGGCCCCGGAGATGACTGCGCCCCACACACCGAACGCTGCGGCGCGGTACTTGCCGCGAAAGGTCGCGTTGACGGTCGACAGCGTCGACGGCATGATGAGCGCCGCGCCCACCGCCTGCACCGCGCGCGCCCCGATCAGCGGGGCTGCGGCGTCGGCCATGGCGGCGAGTACGCTGCCGCCCACGAACACGACGATGCCGATGAGAAACAGCAGCTTGCGCCCCAGCCGGTCAGACAGTTTGCCGGTCGACAGCAGGAGCGCCGCGAGCAGCACCGCGTACAGGCTGTTGACCCACTGCGCGTCGGTGAGGTCGAGGTGAATGTCGGCGATGATCGCGGGCAGCGCGACCCCCACGATCGTGCCGTCGAGCACGATCATGCCGAGCCCGGTGGCGAGCACCGCGAGCGCGAGCCAGTCACGCCGGCTGGGCGCGGGCACAGGCGGAGACGTAGGACTAGGCGCCTGGGGCGCCCCGTGCCTGGGCTGATCTTGCGGTGTCATCGTGACCTCGTCTCGTCAGTGAGTGGCCGCGCTCGCATGAGCGACGCAAGACGGGAACCGCGTGAACGGTGAGTCGACGCGGTCCCCGGCTACAGCACGAAGTTTAACGCCCCGTGATGAGCATGTCAGCGAATCCCGCCACCTTCACCTGCAACGTGTCAATGCGGCGCAGGCGAGCAGCTGCGGTGTCGTAGCCCTCGTATGCTGGCGGTGGATCATTGCGCACATTTCGTGAGCATTGAAAATCACGGCAGGCGAGCGTGCCGACGGTGTTACCCCGCCGGCCGGCATCGCCAACGCGCCGCGCGCTCCAGAACACCACCTCATTGGGCAGCCGCACGTCTTGACACCAATTGCACATCGCGCGCAAACGCGGAGCCCCCTCGGTCTGCGTAAGACAAACGCCAACCTCGACGCCGTCGAGCTGCGGCAACAGCACGTAGGCCCTGCGCGTGAACTTGGGGTCGCGCCAGCCGAAGAGGTCGAGCTCAGCCCACGCTTGTGCGGTGAGCTTCGTGAACCCGCTTGGGAGCGTGAGTTCTTTCACCTCACGGCGCGAAGCATTGATGAACGATGAACGGATGAACTGCTCTGTCAAAGGTTGCATGAGTGTACCTTTCAGAAGCACGAGCCCGCGCGTGACCAGGCTTCGTGCTCCCTAAAAATTTGAGAATGAGTATGCCAAATCAGCCGCACCCGGGTCTCCCCGAAGCGCGGCCGGTGCAGGTGCGTCAATCGCTGTCGGCCAGTGCTTCGCCGACAACCTCCTGACGCTGCGCATACAGCTCTCGATAGTTCACGAGGTCGAGTGTACTCCGCCCTATTCGACTGCCACTCAGCTCGGCCGGTACTCTCAGGAAGCGCGTGCGAGCATCTCGGGGGCGAGAGTGTGACGCAGTACCGCTTCGAGCTTTGCCGCGAGCGCGTCGTTCTCGCCTGCTCCGAGCGCGTTGAGCAAAATACTGCGAGCGTAGGCCGATGTCGGCTGCCCTGCGGCCTCGGCGCGCGCAGTCAGTTCTGCGAGCTGCTCAGCGGTGAGCCGCACCGAGAGCACGGCGGGGGTCGCAGCTCCCGCTCGTCGCTGGCCACGAATCTTGCCGGGACCGCCTTGGTGGTTCTCGGCGTCTGACGCGGCTCGGTCAATCATTTCGGTGATGTCACTCATGATTCCTCCTCGTAGCTGGTCTGGTCGTACTTGTTGGAGTTGAACGCTGTTGCGCCCCAAAGGTATCCGTTGCCGTCGCGTACGGTAATAATGCTGATCAGAAAGCCCGCACTGTCAGACCAACCGATCCGCCTCATCCCTTCCCCTGTATTGGATGCGTAATCGGGAATGAAGTCAACCGCCATCGGGTCGGCATAGGCCTCATTCGCCCACTCAACCGAGATGTTCCTCTCAGTTGCTGCACCCTTGCGAGCGGCACGCGACTCGATGTGTTCTCGTCGGTGCGTCCAATCAGGCAACTCCTCCATGTTTACAAGTTTACTACGTGGTGATTGGGCACTCAAGTGGCGGCTTCGTAAAACCACCTGCAGTGTCTTCAAAAACCGCTCGGCCCGATCGAGGGCCCAGCATCGCGCAGTGGACGGAGCAAGTCTGGTGACGGGGATACACACGAGAATGATCAGGATGGGGGTGGGCTGAACAGTGAGCACGGTATCGAGCTTGCTCATGGAGGGCGCCTTTCGGGGAGTGGTGGTTACCCCAGACGCATGCGAACCTTCCCTAGCCCGCGCGAATTATCGAACGTAGCGTCCTGCGGCACTCCTCGGGGGTCGAGGCTCCCGCTCGCCGCTGGCCACGAATCTTGCCCGGGCCGCCTTGGTGTCTCTCGGCGTCTGACGCGGCCCGGTCGAGCTTTGGTACAAAAGTTGCGGGCAACCAGGCCAAAACACCGCAACATTTGCACCAAAGCTTTCACGAAACACTTTTCACCGAAACACAGGCCCTGGATTCTGCGACTCCTTCGTCGCGCAGAATGACAAGTTAGTTAATCCTTCGGCGCGCAGCGCTAAATGAGCCCGGTATCGGTGGCGACGCGTATGGCGCGCGACCTGCTGTCGACCTCGAGCTTGCTAAAAATGTGTGACATGTGGCTCTTGACGGTCGCCTCAGACACAAACAGGGCGCGCGCAATCTCACGGTTCGTGGCGCCCGTCGCGGCCTTGCGCAGCACCTCGAGCTCGCGCTCGGTGAGCTTGGGGCGCGCCTGCCGCATACCCTTGAGCACGCGCGCCGCGAGATCGCCCGGCAGAAACAGCTCGCCGTCGGCTGCGCGCTCAATACCCTCGATGATCAACTCGGGCGGCGAGTCTTTGAGCAGGTACCCCGCCGCCCCCGCCTCAATCGCTCCGAGCAGCTCGGCGTCGCGGTCGAACGTGGTCAGAATCAGCACGGCGGGCGGCGTGCCTAGCGCGTGCAACCGACTCGTGGTCTCGATACCGTCGATGCCGTCACCCAGCCGCATGTCGCACAGCACCACGTCTGGCCAGCGCCGCTCGGCCATCTCGATGCCCATCTCACCGGTGGGCGCCTCGGCGATCACCACGATGCGACCGGTGGCCTCGAGTACGGCCCGCAGCCCGCTGCGCACCACCGGGTGATCGTCGATGATGATCACCGTGATCGTGCCTTCATCGACATTGCCGCAGAGGTCGTCATCACTGTAACTCACTGAGTGTTCTCCTTTGTCGCCTCTCGTGTTGCGCCCAACGGCAGGTAGGCACTGATCGCGCACCCCTCACCCGGCGCGCTCTCGATGTCGAGCCCGCCACCCAGGTCGCGCAGCCGCTCACGCATCAACCGCAGCCCAAAGCTCGAGGATTCCCCGGCGCGCGGGGCTGGCTCAAGCTCCGGATCAAAACCCACCCCGTCGTCGCGCACGTCGAGGCGTACCTCACCGCCTGCGGCCGACAGGGTGACGTCGACGCGGGCCGCCCGGGCGTGCTGGCGCACGTTCGCCAGCGCCGATTGCGCGACGCGCAAGAGCGCCACCTCGATGTCGACGGGCAGCTGCGGCAGCGCCTCGTCGACGTGTAGCCGGGCCTGAGGTTCGGCCGCCGCCGGGCTCCCGGCGCCACCTACAGTGCCGGCCGCAGCACCACCCGTGTCGTCTGCTTCCGTACCGTGCTCGTGTGCAAACCGGTCGATCATGCGCTCGAGCGCGCCCGCGAGCGCACCCGTTTCGAGCTCGGCCGGGGTGAGCGCCGCAATGATCCGGCGCACGTCACGAAGGCTCTCGCCCGCGAGCTGTTCGATCTGCTCGAGCGGGCCGGGTGGCGTCTCCCCGCGCGGCACCGACACAGAACTGGCGGCGTGCGCAATGAGCCGAATGGATGAGAGGCCCTGAGCGACGGTGTCGTGCACGTCACGGGCGATGCGGGCGCGCTCACCCATCGCACCCGACTGGCGCTGGGCAAGCGCGAGCTCGTCTTGCAGCAGCTCGGTTTCATGCCGGGCCTGGGTGAGTGATTCGACGAGCGCCTCGCGTTCGGCGGCGTCGCGCAAGAGCTGCAGGTATCCGCGCGAGATGCCGAGCGCAAAGACGCCGCCGATGAGCGGGCCGAAGATGTTGGCGTAGCTGGTGTGACCGTGATGCAGCACCGGGGCGACGGCGACGATCGTGTACACGAGCGCCGAGAAGGCGAGTGCCCACCAGCCGGGCAGCAGGTGCCCCGCGAGCAGCCACAGCAAGAACGCGAGCCACACGAACTCGGCCGACACCGCGACCGCCGCACCCCACACCGCAGCGAAACCGACCAACCACCAGATCGTGACCGCGCGCGGGGCACGAGCGGGCAGCAGCGCGCCCGCCGTGTGCCAGGCGAGCACCGCGATGCCGGCGGCGAGCGCTGCAGCGATGTCGGTGCCGTCGCCGATGGCGCGCACCACACCTATCGCGGTGAGCCCCACGGCGATGGCGTGCTGCCCCACGCGCATCGCTCGGGCTGTCGCGGCGGCGGGGCCCAGGCGGCTGGCGCCAGGGGCTCCGGGCAGCTGCGTCACCATGGTCATGGCTCCTATTCTGCGCTACTTGCGCGCTGTGCGCTGAGGTTTCTCGGTGTGGTGCGCGGCCGGCTTGCTCGGCCACCAGATCTTGTCACCGAGCAGCCCAAAGATGGCGGGCACGATGACGGTGCGCACGACGAGCGTGTCAACGATCACGCCGACGCCCACGATGAGGCCGAGCTGACCGAGTGTGACGAGCGGCAGCACGCCGAGCGCCGCGAAGACCGCTGCCAGCACGATACCGGCGCTCGTGATGACTGCGCCCGTGTGGGTGACGGCCCGCACCATCCCTTCGCGGGTTCCGTGTTCGCTCGCCTCGGCGCGGGCCCGATGCACGAGAAAGATCGTGTAGTCGATGCCGAGCGCCACGAGAAACAGGAACGCGAGAAGCGGCACCTGTAGGTCGAGCGCGTGCTGGTCGAACAGGACCCGGCTGAGCCAGGCCCCCGCGCCGATCGCGGCGGCGGCGCTCGCCACGTTCGTAATGAGCAGCAGCACGGGCGCCACGAGCGAGCGCAAGAGCGCTAGCAGCACGATGAAACTCACACCCAGCACGAGCGGTGCGATGACGATCAGGTCGCGAGCGTTGCCCGCACGGGCATCAACATCGGTGGCTACACCGCCGCCTACAAGGGCGTCTGCCCCCGGTACGGCGTGCACCGCCTCGCGCAACTGTTCGACCTGCGCGAGCGACTCGGGGGTGCCCGGTGCGTACTCGCCCGTGACCATCACCTTGGTGAGACTGGCTGTGCCCGCACCAGCTTCGGCAGCAACCACGGTTTCGCCCGCGGGGTGCGCCCGCACCACCCCATCGACGGTGTTCACGGCGTCAATCACGGCGCCCGCCTGCGCCGAGTTCGTCACGATCAGTGTGGGCTGTGCTTCGCCAGCCGGAAAGTGCTCCGCGAGCGTTTCAAGTCCGGTCGCCGACTCGGCCTGCACGCGAAACTTGTCGACCTGGTTCAGCCCCACGCTCGTACCAAAGAGCCCCGTCGCCATGACCGCGAGCAGCAGCCCGCCTGCAACGAGCGAACGCACGGGGCGGCGCACGACGGCGTCAGCGATCCGGCGCCAGATGCTCCCCCGCCCCGCAGCTTCACCGGGACGCGGCACGAACGGCCAGAACACGCGGCGGCCACACACCGCGAGCAGCGGGGGCAGGGCGAAGAGCACCGCGACGAGCGCGATCACGAGGCCGAGGGCAGCCGAGAGGCCGAGGCCGCGCGTGCCTGGAATCACCGCGAACACGAGCGTCGCGAGCGACAGCACGACGGTCACGTTCGACGCGAGAATGGCGGGGGCGGTGCCGCGCCACGCGGCCGCGAGCGCCACGCGGTGATCATCACTGCGGGTGAGCTCTTCGCGGTAGCGCGAGATGAGCAGCAGGGCGTAGTTCGTGCCCGCACCGAACACGAGCACGCTGATGATGCCGGCGTCGAACTGCAGCTCGAGCGCGTTACCCGCGGCGGCGGTCGCGAGGCTCGCGAGCCGATCTGCGAGCGCGACGACAACGAGCGGAATCAGCCACAGCACGGGCGAGCGGTAGGTCGCGATGAGCAAGATCGCGACGATCAAGATCGTCACCGCGAGCAGCGTGAAGTCGGCGCCCTCGAATGACGCGGCCACGTCGGCCCCAAACGCGGGGCCGCCCGTCACCTCGAGGTCGAGCCCCGCAGGTCCGCTCTCGGCGAGCGCGTCGCGCAGCTCGCCGATCGTGGCCGCCGTCTCGGTGTTACTCTCGCCTGTCTCGAGCGGCACGACGAGAATGCCTGCGGCCCCGTCTTCACTCATGATCGGCCCGGTCGCTTTGAGCGCGTCTTTTCGTGCCGGATCTGTGCCGTGCCGCGCCACGGTTTCTTCGAGGCGCGGTGTAAGCGCTTCGAGCGCCGACTGATCGTGAGCGGTGAGCTCGCCACCGTCGGTGCGCGTCGCGACGACGAGCACCGGTTGCACGTCTGCGTTAGGAAACGTGTCGAGCAGCTGGGCGGCGCGCGCCGACTCAGAGTCTGCGGGGGCTTGCGCGTTGCCGCCCGGGGCTTCGACTCCCGAGAGCAGCCCGAAGAGTGCGATGATCACGGCGAGCACCGCCACGAGTGAAACGCGTGCGCCGCGCTTCGAGGTGAGCGCGTGTGCGACCGCGCCAAATTGTTGAGTTTGAGCCATGCTTCTAGCTCACCAGTGCGGGCCGCGCACGGCATCGGGCACTCGGGTGGTCTTCTCGTCATCCTTTTGGGTGAGGTGCGGAGTAGATTTGGTGACGACTTCTCACCCGGCCACCCTCAACCTGGTCATTCTGCGCGACGCAGGAGTCGCAGGATCCAAGACGGGGCTGGATCCTGCGACTCGCAAGCTCGCGCAGGATGACGAGGCGGCTCGCCTGGCGCTACGGTTTACTCGTAGAGCACCGCCGCGATCTCGGGGTCATCGATGTTCGATGCGTCGTACCACTTGGCACCCGTGTCGTAGAACTTCTCGACCGTCTTACCCTGCGACGCATCGTAGGCGGCCTGCACGACGGTGGCGCCGATGCCAATGGGATCCTGGGTCACAGCGCCAGCCATGGTGCCCGCTTTGATGGCCTCAATCTGCGCGGCGCCCGAGTCGAAACCGATGATCGTGAGCTCACCGTCCTTGAGTCCCAGCTCGTTCACACCGTTGACGACACCGATCGCTGCGCCCTCGTTGGTGCCGTAGATGCCCACGAGGTCGGGGTTGGACTTGACCATTGCCTTAGCGATATCTGCCGACTTCAGGTGGTCGCCGTCACCGTTCTGCACATCGACGATCTTAATGTCGGGGTAGTCGGCCTCGATCTTCTCAATGAACCCGTCGCGGCGGTCGGTGCCAGTCTGGCTGGTTTCGGAGTGCACGACCACTCCGATTTCACCCTTGCCGCCGATCAGCTCGGCCATGTGCTCGGCAGCAACGGCTGCGGCAGCCTTATTGTCGGTCGCGGCGAGGCTGAGACCGACCTCACTATTGCACGCCGCATCAAACTGCACGACAGGAATGCTCTTCGTCTTAGCCTCTTCGTAGAGCGGCACGCACGCCTCGGGGTCGAGTGCGGCGAAACCAATCGCTGCGGGCTTCTTCTCGATCGCTGAACGCAGCATGTCGAGCTGCTTGTCGACCTCAGTCTCTGCAGCGGGACCGTCGAACGTGACCTCAACGCCGAGCTCTGCGCCCTTCTCTTCGGCGCCCGTCTTTACGGCCTGCCAAAACTGGTGCTGAAAGCCCTTCGACACGAGCGCAATGACGGGCTTGTCGCCTGCGGCGCCATCACCTGATCCGGCATCGTTTGCAGCGGGCGCGCTGCAGCCCGCGAGCGTGAGAGCGGCAGCAGCGGTCGCGGCGGCGAGCGCAAGCTTCTTTGTGATCTTCATGAAAACTCCGTTGTTTGAATGGAATAGAGATGGTCAGAGGTGGTTTGGATTAAGACTTTGAGCGGTTGCGCAGCGTGTCAAAGAAGACCGCGAGCAGCACGACCAGGCCGACGACGATGTTCTGCCACTCGGTCTGAATCGACATGAGGCGCAGACCGTAGAGCAGCACGTTCATGATCAGTGCGCCGATCACGGTGCCGAGGATCGTGCCGCGGCCACCCATGAGCGACGTGCCACCGATAATCACGGCGGCGATGGCCTGCAGCTCGTAGCCCATGCCAATCTGCGGTTGCGCCGAGTCGAGACGGGCGGCGAGGATCACGCCAGCGATGCCAGTGAAGGCGCCCGCAAAGACGTAGATCAAGATCGTCCAGGTGCGGGTGTTGACACCCGAGAGGCGGGTCGCTTCTTCGTTCGAACCGATGGCATAGGTGTAGCGCCCCAGCAGGGTCTTGGCGAGCACGAGGGCGGCCACGATCGCGACTCCGACCGTGATGATCACGGCGTTGGGGACGCCTGGAATCAGGTTGCCTAGCGCAAGATTCTTGAAGCCGGGGGCGGTGGACGAGAAGTAGATCGGCTTGACCCCCGAGACGACGAGCGCGAGCCCGCCGGCGATCATCATCATCGCGAGCGTGGCGATGAAGGGCGGCAGCTTGAACACCGTCACGTTCACGCCGTTCACGAGGCCCATCAGGGCGCCCGTGCCCACACCTGCGACAACGCCCAGCCAGATCGGCATGCCGAGGTTGACCGTAACCACGCCGGTCATCACGGCGGCGAGCGCCATGCCCGTGCCGATCGAGAGGTCAATGCCCGCCGTGATGATGACGAAGGTGGTGCCGATCGCGAGGATACCCACGACAGAGGACTGCAGCAGAATGCTCGAGACACTGTCCCAGCTCGCGAACCCCGGGGCGGCGAACGAGAAATACAGCACCAGCACAATGAGCGTGCCAAAGGCGAGGGACTGCTGCAGCTGACGCTTCAAAAACGACTTGATGCCGCCCTCGTCGGTGCGCGTGACCGCCTGCTGGATGATGGTCGTCGTCGATGACGACTCCTGTACCTGGCTCATACGTCCTCCTGTGCGTGTGCCGCGAGCTGCATAATGTTTTCTTGGCTGGCTTCGCTGTTGGCAAGCGCGCCAGTGATTTGGCCGTTCGCCATGACCACGATGCGGTCGGCGACGCGCAGCACCTCGGGCAGCTCGGAAGAGATCATGATGATCGACTTTCCCGAGTCGGCCAGCTGCTGCATGAGCCGGTAGATTTCTTCTTTGGCGCCGATGTCGATGCCGCGGGTGGGCTCGTCGAAGATGAGCACGTCGCAGTCACGCAAGAGCCACCGGGCGATGACCACCTTCTGCTGGTTGCCACCCGAGAGCAGCTTCACAACCTGGTTTACCGACGGCGTCTTGATGCGCAGCGTTTGCACATACTCCTTCGCCTGCGCCTTCGCTTTGGCGTCGCCCATCCACCCGAGCGCACCCGAGTAGTTCTCCAGCGATGCGAGCACCGTGTTGAAGGTGACGTCTTGTTCGAGCATCAGGCCGAGCTGTTTCCGATCCTCGCTCAGGTAGCCGATTCCCTTGCGCACGGCGTCAGCGGGCTTCGTGATCCGGGTCTTCTTGCCACCGATGGTGACTGTGCCGCTGGACTTCGGGTCTGCGCCGATGAGCGCGCGAGCGGTCTCGGTGCGGCCCGCGCCCATGAGCCCCGAGAAGCCGAGAATCTCACCGCGGTGCAGGTCGAAACTGACATCTTTGAGCAGCGCCTTGGTCGACAGGTTCTCGACCTTGAGCGTGACGGGGGCCTGGGAGAAGTCTTTGGGGGCTGGGCGTGCGCCCTCGTCGATGACGCGGCCGACCATCATTTCGATGATCTTGGGGATCTCGATCTCGCGCTTCTCGAGCGCTCCGATGTAGCGGCCGTCGCGCAGCACCGTGACGCGGTCGGCGAGGCGCTTCAGCTCGTTCATGCGGTGCGAGATATAGACAATGCCGGTGCCGCGGGCTTTGAGCCGCTCGATCAGCGTGAAGAGAATCTCGACCTCGCTGTCGGTGAGAGCCGAGGTCGGCTCATCCATGATGAGCACCTTGGCGTCGAACGACAGCGCCTTCGCAATCTCGACCATCTGCTGCTTCGCGACCGTGAGCTCGCTGACCTTCTGCTGCGGGTCGAGGTCGATGTCGAGCCGCTTGAGCAGCTCGCTCGTCTGCTTATTAAGCCGCGACTCCGACAGAAACAGTCCGTTCATGGGCTCGCGGCCGATGTAAATATTTTGGGCGACGGTGAGATCGCCCATCAGATTCATCTCTTGGTGAATGATCGTGATGCCGAGCTGCTGCGCCTGCAGCGGCCCGGTGAGGGTGACCTCGTTACCCTCGAACACGATGGTGCCCTCGTCACGCTGATAGATGCCCGACAGGATCTTCATCAGCGTCGACTTGCCTGCGCCGTTCTCACCGACGAGCACGAGCACTTCGCCCGAGTACACATCGAGGTTGACGCCCTGCAACGCCTGCACGCCGGGAAAGCCCTTGCTCACCCCCGACACTCTGAGGATCGGATCGGTCATAGGTTTACCTCTTCTTCATTGAAAGGTGTTGCGGTGTGCGCACCGCACCCTTAAACATCGGGTCAATTCTTGCGGGCATGGGCTGATTTCGCAACCTAGTCACGCAACATTGGTAAATTGAGATCAATTTGCAACCTGAATCGTCACGGTTCATGCATGAAATTGATAGATATTCGCGTTTTTTACGCGGCAGGGTGTCCTACCACGCCTTTTCGAAGCAGAGCATTGGCATATTTGCGAATCTCGCCGGTTCTCACTATGAGGTAGGAGGTCTTAGCAATCTCGTAGTACGCGAACCGCTCGATAAACCGGGTTTGCTCGCTGCCTGCTCCCGCGGCCGCCATGAGCTCGCGCTGCACGTCAAGCACGGTCGCATCGGCCGACTCCATCAGGTCGAGCGCCGGCGCATCATCAAGCGGCACGACGCTCCGGATCGCCGCCAACACAGCGGGGGTCGACGTGCCCGGCAGGTCCACGACTCGGGCACCGAGCGCGTGAGACGGAAAGTGCGCGTCTGCGACCACGACACTGTCTGAGTGACCCATCTCGTCGAGGTGCTTGAGCAGCTCGCCCGTGAGCAGCGGGTTGATTCCCTCAAGCACTATGACACCCCCTCGGCTTGATTGCTTCGGCCGGTTTGGTCGATGCGGTCAATGCCGTCGATGCGATCGATGAGCCCGGCATCTTCGAGCTCGCACCACAGCGCGTGCGGCACATCGACCGCCATGCGCTCGGCGTTTTGGACGAGCTGCGCAGGGCGACTACCGCCCAGCACCACCGAGGCAACACTCGGGTGCCGCAGCGCAAACTGCGCGGCGGCCACCGGCACCGACACTCCGTGCGCTGCGCAGATCTGCGAGATGCGCGCAAGCCGCTGCCACACTTCTGCTGGCACCGCCCCATACTCATAACGTGCATCGCGCTTGGGCGTATCGCTTGCCAGCAGCCCCGAGTTAAACACCGATGCGGCAACAACCCGCGTACTTCGATCACGACAGGCGGGCAGCAGCTCCGCCGCCGCGGGCTGTTCGAGCAGCGTGTAGCGGCCCGCGATCATGATCACGTCGAGCTGCGCCTCGCGCACACAGCGGGTGAGCGCACTCGTAGTCATCGAGCCGACTCCGACCCCGCGGGCGACACCCTCTGCGCGCAGTTGTTCTAGCGCTGGCAGCGCGGTGTCAACCGAACTGTCGAGGTTGTAGCGTTCCGGGTCGTGCAAAAACAAGACGTCGAATCGGTCGAGTCCTGTGCGCGCGAGCGACTCTTCGACGCTCGCGCGAATACCCGCTTCAGACGCATCCCACTCGCGCTGTAGCGTCGCGGGCACGTGAAAGTCATTGGCAAGGTCGAGCTCGCCGGGCTTCGCGGCTGGATTATCGCGCAGCAGCCTCCCCACCTTGGTCGAGACGACATATTCATGGCGTGGCTTGGTGCGCAAGAACTCACCGAGCCTACGCTCAGACAGCCCCAGCCCGTAGTGCGGGGCGGTGTCGAAGTAGCGCACGCCGCTGTTCCAGGCCGCCTCAAGCACCTGCCACGCTTCGTCGTCGGTGAGGGCACGAAACAGATTGCCCAGGTTGGCAGCACCGTAGCCAAGACGCGGCAGCGAACCCGCGAGATCACTTGGCATGCGCGCCCTCCTGCCAGGTGAATTCGGCGCGACTTTCGGCCTTCATCTCCATGCTATTGCCCGGCGTCAAGGGCGGCATGTAGTTGCCGCCGCGAATGTCGGTGGGGGTGACAAAGTGCTCGTGCAGGTGATCGACGAACTCGATCATGCGTCCCTCCCGGGTGCCCGTGACCGCCACAAAGTCGAACATCGAGAGGTGCTGCACCGCCTCGCACAGCCCCACCCCGCCCGCGTGCGGGCACACCGGCACACCGAACTTTGCCGCCAGCAGCAGGTTGGCGATGTTTTCGTTGACCCCCGCCACGCGCACCGCATCGATCTGCATCACCTCGATCGCTTTGGCCTGCACGAGCTGCTTAAAGATCATGCGGTTCTGTGCGTGTTCGCCGGTAGCAACCCGAATGGGGGCGATGCCGCGCGCAATCTCGGCGTGCCCGAGCACGTCGTCTGGGCTCGTGGGTTCTTCCACCCAAGCGGGGTTGAACTCTGCGAGCACCTTCACCCATTCGATGGCTTCAGACACCTCCCACCGCTGGTTCGCATCGATCGCGATCGGGTAGTCGGGGCCGCACACCTCGCGTGCCTTCTTAAACCGGCGAATGTCGTCTTCGAGGTCGGCGCCCACCTTGAGCTTGATTTGAGGAAACCCGTCGGCCATCGCCTCACGCGCGAGCCGCTCGAGCTTTTCGTCTGAGTACCCGAGCCAGCCAGGGCTCGTCGTGTAAGCGGGGTAACCCTCGGCAATGAGCTGTGCCTCACGCTCGGCACGCCCCGGCACCGCCGCCTGCAAGATCTCGAGGGCCTCTGCGTGGGTGAGCGCATTGGTGAGGTAGCGAAAGTCGACAAGTTCAACCAGCTCTTCGGGTGTCATACGCGCGAGCAGCTGCCACAGCGGCAGCCCTGCACGCTTCGCTTTGATGTCCCACAGCGCATTCACGACGGCACCAATGGCCATGTGCATGACGCCCTTCTCGGGGCCGAGCCAGCGCAGCTGCGAGTCGCCGTTGAGTTCACGCCAGGTTGCTCCCATGTTTTCGAGCAGCGGTTCTAATGCACGGCTGGCGAGGTGCCGCTCGAGCACGTCGATCGCCGCGACCTGCACGTCATTACCGCGGCCGATCGTAAACACGAACGAGTGGCCTTCGATACCGTCATCCGCGTCGGTCACGACGCGCAGGTAGGCGGCCGAATAATCCGGATCCGGGTTCATGGCATCGGAGCCGTCCAGGCTCAGCGAGGTTGGAAATCGGATGTCTGTCGTCTCGAATGCGACTATGCGACTCAAATCGCGCCCCTTTGCGTTCATGGAGGTCATTTATCCTCCGACCATTGGAATCATAAACATCCGATGTCTATACTGTCAATTGCAGACCACAGGCAGGAGAAAATAATGAAGTTTGCCAGACTTGGCCCCCTCGGCGCAGAGGTTCCGGTCGTCATCACGGCCGATGCCACCCATGACCTACGCCCGCTCACCAGTGACATCAATGGCGCGTTCCTCGAGAGTGAGCCTGTCGCGCGGATCACCGATGCGCTCGCTTCGGGCAGCCTGCCCGTGCTCACAGACGCTGCCGAGCGACGCATCGGAGCTCCGATCGCACGCCCCAGCGCCGTGCTCTGCATCGGCATGAACTATGCCGCCCATGCTGCTGAATCGGGCTCAGAGCCACCGACCATTCCCATCATGTTTATGAAGACCCCCAACACGGTGGTCGGCCCCAACGACACCGTCACGATCCCCAAGAACAGCGAGAAGACCGACTGGGAGGTCGAGCTCGGCATCGTGATCGGCAAGCGCGCCGCGTACCTAGGCTCCCCCGCAGACGCAATGAATCACATAGCGGGCTTCGTCACGGCAAACGACCTGTCTGAGCGCGAGTTTCAGCTCGAGATCTCGGGCGGCCAGTGGTCGAAGGGCAAGTGCGCACCGGGCTTCAACCCAACCGGCCCCTGGCTCGTCACCCCCGATGAGGTCGATCACCAGAGCCTCGGCTTGCGCAGCTTCGTAAACGGTGAGTCACGTCAAGATTCCAACACGTCAGACATGATCTTCTCGGTCGAACACATCGTGTGGACCCTGTCGCAGTACCTCACACTCGAACCCGGTGATCTTGTGCTCACGGGCACCCCGCAGGGCGTCGCGCTCTCGGGCAAGTACCCGTACCTCGCGCCCGGCGACGTCGTCGAGATCGAAATCGACGGCCTCGGCCGCCAGCGCCAGGAGTTCACCGCATGGGAGGCAGGCAAGTGAGCCCAGCAGACACGACAAGCACCACAAGCGCAGCCAGCGAGTTCTACGGGCTCGTCGCCCTCGTCACGGGCGGCGCTTCGGGCATCGGGGCCGCGGTCGCTCACACACTCGCTGATCGAGGTGCCAGGGTCGCGGTGCTCGACGTGAACCCTAGCGCGGCCGACCCTCGGTTCAGCGCATACACGGCCGATGTGTCTGACCGCGCGAGCGTCGACCAGGCCGTCAAGCAGGCCGCGGCAGATCTCGGCGGCATCGACATCGTCGTCAACAACGCTGGCATCGGCGCGCAGGGCGACATCGCCGCGAACGACGATGACGAGTGGGCGCGCGCCCTGTCGATCAACGTCACCGGCATCGCCCGTGTCACGACCGCCGCCCTCCCCTGGCTGCGCGAGTCGCGCGCCGCCGCGATCTGCAACACCTCCTCGATTGCCGCGACCGCGGGCCTTCCGCAGCGCGCCCTGTACTCAGCAACCAAGGGCGCGGTGCTGTCGCTCACGCGCGCCATGGCCGCCGATCATCTGCGCGAGGGGATCCGCGTCAATGCGGTCAATCCCGGCACGGCCGACACTCCCTGGGTCGGCCGGCTGCTCGATTCGGCTCCGGATCCCGCCGCAGAACGCGCCGCGCTCGAAGCGCGGCAACCGCACGGCAGGCTGGTCTCGCCGCAGGAGGTAGCCGACGCGGTCTGCTACCTCGTGAGCCCTCGCTCCGGATCAACAACCGGCACATCCATTGAGGTCGATGGCGGCATGGCGCAGCTGCGCCTGCGCCCCACCGGCCAGTAGCGTCGCACCCCCTCCAGTCATTCTGCGCGAGCTTGCGAGTCGCAGAATCCACACACCACCTGGACCCTGCGACTCCTGCGTCGCGCAGGGTGACGGGAGGGGGCGCGCTGGCCTAATCCTCCCCGAGGTAGACCCGTGCACCCGTCAGCCCAAGCACTTGATCGGAGTGCGCGCCCGCCCAGCGCGAAACAAACTCGAGCCAGCGGCCGTAACCCGCCTCGATGTCGTCACCGAAGGAGGCGCCCCAGTCGCTGGCAAACATGAGCCGCTCGGCGCCAAACGCGTCGAGCGCAGTGTCGAGAAACGGCGTGAGCTGCGTCTCACTCCATGCGCCGTTACTCTCACCCGGCAGCCCCGATACCTTGCACGTGACGTTAGGACGCTGGGCGAGGCCACGCAGATGGCGCTCCCATGTTTGTGCGGGTGTCTGCGGTGCAGCGGCCGACCCGACCGCCGGCTTACCCAGGTGATCGAGCACAATCGACAGTTCGGGCACGGCGTCGGCGAGCGCGGCAACCTCGGGCAGCTGCTCGCGTGTGACACACGCGTCAAACACGAGGCCACGCTCGGCCACCTGCTTAACCCCTGCCACAAACGCTTCGCTCATCGCAAAACCCGCGGGCTCACCCTGCAGCAGCCTGCGCACCCCCACCACAAGCTCGTACGCCGCAAGCGCGTCGAGGTGCTCGCCCAACTGCGGCAGCTCGACGGGCGCAAACGCGACGATGCCGCGCAGCCCCACCCGCTCACGCTCCGATGTGACCCACGCCACCTCATCGATCGATTGCTCGGGCAGACAGTCCGCCTGCATAAAGATCGACTCAACCCCTGCACCTGGTCGCAGCCCCGCATGGTCCATCGCGGCGATGGCCTGTGGCGCTGCCAGCTGACGATTCAGCGCGGGCACCCCCTCCAGCCACGGGTAGGTCAAGCGTGCCGGGTCCCACAGGTGCAGGTGAGTATCGAGAATGCGCATGCTTCTATACTGGCGAACTCTCGCCACCTCCGCACCCAGACATCCGATCAATGGCTATGATGACTTCATGGCTGTCACCGACGAAGCAATTGAGAAGATCAAATCAATGATTGTCTCAGGCGAGCTTTCGCCTGGAGACCGCCTACCCCCCGAGAAGGAGTTGGCCGAGCGGCTGGGCCTGTCACGAAACTCGATGCGCGAGGCCGTGAAGGCGCTCGAGGTGATTCGGGTGCTCGACGTGCGCCGCGGTGACGGGACCTACGTGACGAGCCTGGAGCCGCACCTGCTACTCGAGGCCATCTCGTTTGTGGTCGACATGCACGATGACTCATCGCTGCTCGAAATCTTCACGGTGCGACGCATTCTCGAGTCGCAAGCGTCGGCCCTCGCGGCCACCCACGCGAGCGCCGACGACATCGCCGCGTTGCGCGAGGAGATTGAGCTCGGTGGCAACGCGGCCAGCATCGAGCACCTCGTCGACCACGACGTGCGCTTTCACGGCAACATCACGCGTATGGGCGGCAACACCTACCTCGCCAGCCTCGTCGAGAGCCTCACCACGCACACCGTGCGCGCACGAGTTTGGCGCGGTATCACCGAGCAGGGCGCGGTCGATCGCACGATCGCCGAGCACCGCGCGATCGTCGACGCTCTAGAGCGCGGCGACGCGAGCCTCGCGGCCGCCCTCACGACCGCGCATATCGCGGGCGTCGAGCACTGGCTCTACCGCGCCGCTCACCCCGAGGCATAGCGCCCGCACTCCCCTGATCCGGATCAAAGAAATCGGGCCCGACACCAAGATGGTGCCGGGTCCGATTTGAGTGCCAGGGTCAGCCCTTGACCGAGCCCGACATGAGGCCCGCGATGAAGTACTTCGACAGGATCACGTAGACGATCACGGTGGGCAGCGATGCGAGCAGAGCACCGGCCATCGAGATGCCGTAGTTCGTGAGAATCGCGCCGTTCGCCAGGTTGTTCAACGCGAGAGTCACGGGGCCGTTGACCGGTGCCGAGAAGAACACAGCGAACAGAAAATCGTTCCACGCGGCCGTGAACTGCCAGATGATCACCACGACAAAGCCGGGGATCGCGATCGGCAGTGCCACCGACCAGAACGTGCGCAGCATGCCCGCGCCGTCGACCTTGGCGGCTTCCATGAGCTCGTGCGGCACGCTCTCGAAGTAGTTTCTGAAGATGAGCGTCGTGATCGGAATGCCGTAGACGATGTGCAGCACGATCAGGGCGGGAATACCGCTGGGCACGCTCAGCCCGATCATCATGTTGACGAGCGGAATGATGACCGCCTGGTACGGCAAAAACATGCCGAACAAGATGAGCGTGAACACGATGTCGGCGCCCGGGAACCGCCAGCGTGAGAGCACGAAGCCGTTGAGACAGCCGAGCACCGCAGAGATGAGCGTCGACGGGATCACCATCGAGAGCGTGCGGCCCATCGAGGGGCCGAGCTCGTTGAACGCCTGCTGCCAGTTTTCGAGGGTCCAGTTTGTGGGCAAGAACCAGGCGTTGTCTGCCGTCGCGTCACCGATGCCCTTAAAGCTCGTGATGACGAGCACGTAGACGGGAATGAAGACGAAGATCATGCCCACGAGAAGCAGCCCGTAACGCACGGTGCGGGCGGTACCCGACTCATCACGCTTACTCGGTTTGCCCGGGTTGCCTGTCGCGCCGTTCGCGTTCTTGGCGCGCTTCGCGCCAGCCCCGCCTGTGGCGATCGCTTCGGTGGCGGTCATGACTTGCGCTCCCTGTGCTGGTGAATGAGGTAGGGCACGATGAGAATCGCGACGATAACGAGCAGAATCATGCCGACCGCTGCCGCGTTGGCGTAGTCGAAGCTCGACTTGAAGACGAACATGTCGACTGCAGGAATCTTGGTCTGGTAGTTCGACGGGTTCGAGATCGACATGATCAGGTCGAACGACTTGAGTGACATGTGGCCGATGATCACGAGCGCGCTCATCACGACGGGAGTGAGCTCGGGGAAGATAACGTGGCGGTAGACCTGCCACTCGCTCGCGCCGTCGACACGCGCAGCTTCGCGCAGTTCGACGGGCACCCCGCGAAAGCCCGCAAGAAAGAGGGCCATGACATAGCCCGATAGCTGCCACACCGCGGGCAACGCGATCGCCATGATGCCGAACGTAACGTTGTTCCACCACGGGTTCTGCAGAAAGTCGAGTCCGACCATCTGAAACAGTCGGTTGAGGCCGCTCGCGTCTTCTCCCTCATTGGAGTTCAGCAGCCACCGCCACACCACACCCGATGCGACAAACGACACGGCCATGGGAAAGAGGTACACGGTCTGAAAGAACCCGCCGCCCTTGATGGGGCGCTCGAGGATCCATGCCCACACGAATCCCACGATCATCGCGCCCGCAAGAAACACGACAGTGAAGAGCGTAAGGTTGATCAGCGAGTGCTGAAACGCCTTATCGGTGAGGAGGTTGGTGTAGTTTTCAAACCCGACAAAGTTCGAGGGTTGCACACCGTTGGCCTGCGCGGCCGTGTGATTGTCGGTCAGTGACGTCCAAAAGTTCTGGCCGATGAGAATGTAGACAAACACACCCACCAGAATCAGCGACGGCGCGACCATCAGCAGCGGGGCTGCATATTTTCGCATGAGAGTTCCTTCTGGGGCCGGTGATGAAACGGTTCGGCCCCACCCGAGTAGGTGGGGCCGAACCTGTCACGGTTACTTCGTGTACTTCGCCGCTGCCTCGGCGAGCGCCGTCTGGTAGCCGGCGATGTCAGTAGCACCCGAGGTGTACTGGCTCGTTGCGTCAGATATCGCGTTCAACCAGGCGACCGGCACGGCAGCGCCGTGCGCGATCGAGGGGGCAATCTTGTCGTCAGCGAACGACTTCAGCGCCGTCTGCTGGTAGGCGGGGAACTTCGAGTTGTCGGCGTCGGTGCGAGCCGGGATCGAACCCTTTGCGAGGTTAAACGCTTCCTGGCCCTCGACCGAGCTGATCGTCTCGAGCCACGCCTTCGCGCCGTCGGGGTTCTTCGCGCCCACGGGCAGCGTGAACGAGTCGGCCAAGAAGCCGAAGATCTTGTCGCTGTTGCCCTTGTCTGCCGGGATCTCGAAGTAGGTGAAGTCTTCGCCGTCCTTCTTATCTGCCTGCTGGAACGCTGCAACCGCCCAGTCGCCCATGACGTTGTAGGCGGCCTTGCCGTCAATGACCAGCTGGGTCGCCTCGGGCCAGTCGAGCCCGTCACGGTCGGTGTTGGTGAAGTCCATGAGCGTCTCGAAGTGCTCGAGCGCGCCCTTCACCTCGGCACCCGACCAGTCGGTCGAGCCGTCGAAGAGACCGTTGTACGTGTCTGCGCCCAGGCTCGACATGAGCACGGCCTCGAGCAGGTTCACCTGGGTCCAGGTCTGCGCGACCGAGAGCGGGGTCTGGCCTGCAGCCTTAATCTTCTCGAGGTCCTCCACCCACGCGTCGAAGTCTGCGGGCGGGGTGCTGGCGTCGACGCCTGCGGCTTCGAGCACCTCGGTGTTTGCCCATACAACGTTCGACCGGTGAATGTTTGACGGCACCGAGTAAATCTTGCCGTCTACGGTGAGCAGGTCGACGAGGTCGGCGGGAAACGCGTCCTTCAGCCCATACTCGTCGTACAGGTCTGACACGTCTTCGAGCTGACCGGCCGAGATGTAGTCAGTGAGCTCGGCGCCAGCGTGTGCCTGGAACGAGTCCGGCGGGTTCTTCGTCTGCAGGCGGCTCTGCAGCAGATCCTTTGCGGCTGAGCCAGCGCCACCAGCGACCGAACCGTTGACGAACGTGTAATCGGGGTGCTGCTCAGCAAACACCGCTTCAAGTGCCTCGAGGCCCGCCTTCTCTGAGCCCTGCGCCCACCAGGTGAACACCTCAACGTCTTTGGTCGATGCGGCATCGCCGCCCGCATCGCCTGAGCCGCCGCCCGAGCAGCCGACGAGGGCCGTGACCGCGAGCATCGCGAGGCCTACGCCCCAACGCTTCTTTCGATTAAGCATCTCTTCTCCTTTGAATAGCCAAGCTGTGCGAAACGAGAACCCGTGGGCTCATGCATCGCATTGTGTCACAAAACTGTTGTTTGCATGTTGCTTTTGTTCGCAATTGTTACATTAGCGCGATCTATCAATCATTGCTTTGCGCACGACCGTCATTTTTCAAGCTCCGGATCCGGCCGCCTCAGCAATGAGCAGCTCAACACCGGCCTCCACGAGCGCCTCGCGCGCCTGCCGCGGCAGGCCGTCATCGGTGACGAGCACATCAAGGTCAGCGAGCCGCACAAAAGTCGTCAGCCCCACGACGCCCCATTTTTCGGCGTCGGCGAGCACGACGCTGCGCCTGGCGCGCGACAGCAGCTCCTCGTTCATCTGCGCTTCAAGCAGGTTCGGGGTGGTGCAGCCCGCTTCGAGGTCGATGCCGTGCGTACCGAGCACAACGGTGTCGAGGTGCAGCGGCTGCAGTGATTGCAGCGCGATGGGTCCCACAAGCGCCTGCGACGGCGTCGCTTCACCGCCGGTGAGAATAACGCGGGTGCTGCCGTGGGCCCACAGTATTTGCGCGACCGGCACGGAGTTCGTGGCGACAGTGAGGTCTGGAATGCGCGCGGCATACTCAGCGAACGCCAGCGACGTTGTGCCGGCTCCGATGCCGATCACTTCACCGGGCTGAATCTGCCTCGCAGCAAGCGCGGCGATCGCCTGCTTCGCGGCCGGGCTCATGAGCCCCTTCACGCTCGGTAGCGGCTCCTCGGCAACATGGCCGCCGCGCAGCCTGGCACCGCCATGAATGCGCTCAAGCCGCCCCTCGTCTGCGAGGATCGTGATGTCTCGCCGTACGGTCATGAGCGACACGTCGAGCTCGGAGGCCAGGGAACTCACGCGCACGGTGCCACGATCGGTCACTCGTTGCAGGATGCGTTCGCGCCGCTCGGGGCCAAGATCTGGGGCTGCCATGTGCCACATCGTATGAGGCCCACGCCGTTCGCACAAGATCGAACATTACCGCGCAGGGGTTGCGTGGCGCTCGAGCGCGTCTGCCGCGCGCACGAGTGACAGGTGCGAGAACGCCTGCGGCATGTTTCCCACGGCGCGCGCATTCACGGGGTCGTACTCTTCTGACAGCAAGCCCACGTCGTTGGCAAACGAACACAACCGATCCATCAACGCACGCGCTTCAACTTCGCGGCCGCTGCCCGCGTATTGCTCCACAAGCCAGAACGAACACGCCAAAAACGGGTGTTCGTCGCCGCTCAGTCCGTCGACCCCTGCGGCGGTGCGGTAGCGCAGCACGAGACCGTCGCGCATGAGGGTCTGCTCAATGCGCTCCACCGTTGCCAGCATGCGCGGGTCATCGGCCGTACAATAGCCCACTTGCGGCAGCAGCAACAGTGAAGCGTCGACTTCATCGTTCCCGTAGTACTGCGTAAAGTATCCGCCTGCAGCGACCCCGTGCGCATCGATCTCGGCGCAAACGCGGTTACGCAGACGGCGCCAGTGGTCGACTTCGCCGTGCGGATCCGGCATTCCATGCTCTTCGACCGCCCGCACCGCGCGATCGAACGTAGCCCACATCATGACCCGCGAGTGCGTAAAGTGCTGCGGGGCGCCGCGAATCTCCCAGATACCGTTGTCGGGCCGGTCGATCTGAGCGGCCGCGTACTGCACAAGGTGCCGCTCAAGCGCCCACGAGAACTCAGATTCCTTGAGCCCAGCCTGCCGAGCGGCTGACAGGGCGACAAGCACTTCTCCCACTACATCGGCCTGGTACTGCAGCGCAGCTCCGTTGCCGATGCGCACGGGCCGCGACCCCGCGTAGCCCGCAAGGTGGTGCAGCTCGTGCTCGAACACGTTGCGCTCCCCCGCGATGCCGTACATAATCTGCAGGTCGGCGGGGTCACCCGCGACCGCGCGCAGCAACCAGGTGCGCCAGTGCTCAGCAACATCAACGAAACCGTGGGCGAGCAGCGCCTCGAGCGTGAGGGCCGCATCGCGCAGCCACACAAACCGGTAGTCCCAGTTGCGCTCGCCCCCAAAATCCTCGGGCAGCGACGTGGTCGCAGCCGCGGCGATGCCACCCGTGTTGTGATTTGTGAGCGCACGCAGCACGAGCAGTGAGCGGGTCACCTCGCGCTCGTACCCGCTGAAGCACTCGATGCGATCTGCCCAGTCCTGCCACCAGCGCGCGGTGTGCGCGAGCGTCTGGGCAACATCGAGCGGCTCGGGCAGCTCGCGAAATGACGGAAACCAGGTGAGCGTGAGGTCGCGCACCTCGCCCGCCTCAATCGTGAAGCTGCCCGCGTGCCGATGGTCTGCCGCTTCGAGCGGCATGCCGCGCAAGAGCACCGCGTCGGGGCCCGCCATCGCGAGTACCGCGGGCGCATCACGGCTGCCAACCTGCCGCACCCACGGCATCGCCCGCGCGTAGTCAAACCGCAGCCGCACATCGACGTCGAACGCGACACTGCCAGTCACGCCCACGACCCGGCGCACCACATCGACGCGGTCTTGCCCGGTGTGCGCGTGCTGCGCCACGGGCATCACGTCGTGCACCTCGGCCACCCCGCCCGCAGTCTCCCACCGAGTCACGAGGGCGAAGGTGCCGCCCGCGTACGCGCGTGTTGCATTCGCTTCCGGATCCCTCGGTGCGACGCACCATCGTCCGTCATCGGGCCCGCCCACGAGGCTGCCCAGCACCGACGGCGAATCGAGTCGGGGTAGACACAACCAGTCAATACTGCCGGTTTTCGAAACGAGCGCAGCCGTGCGGCAGTTACTCAGTAGCGCGTAGTCCTCGATTGGAGTGCTCACGCCCTCATCATGGCACTGCAGTGGAACCTGCACCAGAGCTGCGTCAGGAGGACACCAAAGAATGTTATTCACACCGCCCCCTAGACCCGTGTATCGTTACGCGATACAATGAGGCATGATCGTCAGCTTTCGACACAAAGGGCTAGAACAGCTTTACCTCACTGGCTCAAAGAAGGGGGTACAGGGCGATCATGTACCAAAACTTACGCGCATTCTGTCAGTGCTCGATGTCGCACACGCCCCTGCCGATGTCGACATTCCAGGCTTTCGATTACATGAGCTCAAAGGGGACCAAACTGGGCACTGGTCCACGCGGGTCAATGGGAACTGGCGCGTAACATTCAGATTTATTGGCCAAGACGTAGAACTCGTCGACTATCGCGACTACCACTGAGGTGAAAAGACATGGTGATGCAAAATCCGGTGCACCCCGGCGCAGTCCTTCGAGAGGACGTACTATCGGAGCTCAATCTCACAGTCAGTGAAGCATCCGCCCGGCTGGGAGTCTCGCGCGTGACCCTCAGCCGTGTGCTCCACGAGCATGCTCGAGTCTCTTCAAATCTCGCGGTGCGGCTTGAAGCGGCTGGCGCAGGTAGCGCTCGAGTCTGGCTGGCCATGCAGACCGCGCACGATCTTGCAATGGAACGTACCGCGGGTCTGCCCCATGTGCGCCGCCTCGATGCAGCCTGAGAAACTTTGTCGACAATAAATTCGGCACATTACTAACTGCGGCCGGTCACACCCCAAAGGGTGTAACCGGCCGCAGTGGTTTTACTTGCTAGTGGTTACTTTTTGACACCCGGGATCACGCCGACCCAGTACTCGTCAACCAGACGCTGGAGGAACGCCGCCATCGCCTCCCGGCTCAGACCATTCTTCGGACGGTACTCAGGACCAGCAGCAGTCCAGTACCCCTTCGACAGACCCTCAGTACCCATCCACTCGATCTCCTTGTAGAACTTCGTGTTCTTATCGACGTCAGAGAAGCTCTGCGTCTTCGG
>NZ_JBTJEP020000029.1:0-28128 GCF_054456635.2 Leucobacter faecis | reverse complement strand
ATTTTCACCGTGGGGCTCTGGCCTTACAAGGCTTGTAATCGATTATTTATAAACCCCACACTCATAGGGTCTGCGCGACCCACTACGTCATCCTGCGCGACGAAGGAGTCGCAGGATCCAGAGCGAAAGTTGACACCAACAAGACCCCTGGGTCCTGCGACTCGCTGCGCTCGCGCAGGACGACCAAGGGCGGCTAGCGCCCGCAGCCGCGTGGCCACAAGCCCCTGTTCAGGGGCGCCCGCAGCCCCTACAGTGGGGACATGGTGAACTATCGCTTTTTGGGCAACAGCGGCTTTAAAGTTTCAGAGATCACGTACGGCAACTGGATCACCCACGCGTCACAGGTCGAAGACGATCGGGCGGTGCGCACCGTGCACGCCGCCCTCGACGCCGGTATCACGAGCTTCGACACTGCCGACACATACGCCAACACCGCCGCCGAGTCTGTGCTGGGTCGCGCCCTCAAGGGGCAGCGCCGCGCGGGGCTCGAGATCTTCACGAAGGTCTACTTTCCGACCGGCCCCAAGGGCCCCAACGACACGGGGCTCAGCCGCAAGCACATCTTCGAGTCGATCAACGGTTCGCTCTCGCGTCTCGGCACCGACTATGTCGACCTGTACCAGGCACACCGCTACGACGTCGAAACCCCCCTCGAAGAGACCATGCAGGCGTTCGCCGACGTGGTGCGCCAGGGCAAGGCGCTCTACATTGGCGTCTCGGAGTGGACGGCCGAGCAGCTGCGCGCAGGCCACGCGCTCGCCCAGCAGCTCGGTGTGCAACTCGTCTCAAACCAGCCGCAGTATTCGATGCTGCACCGCGTCATCGAGGGCAAAGTGGTGCCGGCATCTGAAGAGCTGGGCATCTCACAGGTCGTGTGGTCGCCCATGGCGCAGGGCGTGCTCTCGGGCAAGTATCTGCCCGGTGAGCCCGTGCCTGCGGGGTCTCGCGCCACCGACGAGAAGAACGGCGCCGAGACGATCAAACGTTTCTTGCGCGACGATGTGCTCGAAGCTGTGCAGCGACTCGTGCCCATTGCCGCCGAGGCCGGTCTCACCATGCCGCAGCTCGCCATCGCCTGGGTGCTGCAGAACCAGAACGTTTCGGCCGCGCTCGTGGGAGCGTCACGCCCCGAACAGCTCGCAGACACGGTGAAAGCATCTGGGGTGAAGCTCGACGCCGATACGCTGGCGGCCATCGATACCGCCCTCGCGGGCACCGTGCACGACGACGCCGGCGACACCTACCAGGCGTCACCAGCGCGCCGGCTCGTGTAGCGGGCAGCGATCGAGTGGCGGGTTCACGCAAGGGAGCGAAGCATGATGCGCATCACACGGTACGGTCAGTCGGGCATGCTGCTAGACGAGGCGGGCACCCGGCTACTCATTGACCCCGGCACGTTCTGCGGGTCGGCCGTGTTTGAGCTGGGTGAGCTCGATGCGATCTTGTTCACGCACGAGCACGTCGACCACTGCGACCCCGAGCGGGTGCCAGGGCTCCTCGCCGCGAACCCGGCCGCGCTCGTGTATGCGCCCGCCGCGGTGCTCGAGCAGCTCGGGCTAGCAGCAGGCGGTGCTGTCGCTGGGCCGGGGGCCGGGGGCGACGGGGGCGCCGGCGACCGAAGATCGGGCAACGCGGGCGGAAACGCGGACGGCGGCGCGGGAGACGGCGCGGGAGGCCGCGGCCGCGCCGTGATCGCGGGGCGCGCCTTCACGGTCGGGCAATTTCGCGTTGAACCGGTTGGTGAGCTGCACCAGGTGATCCTGCCCGAGATTGCCCGCTGTGCCAACACGGGGTTTGTGGTGACCGACACTGCGGGCACCAAGCTGTTTCACCCGGGCGACAGCTACGAGACGCTCCCCGCGGGCATCGACGTGCTCGCGGTGCCTCTGCTTGGGCCGTGGAGCAGCCTGCGCGAAACGGTGGAGTTTGTGAAGGCTGTGTCACCTGCGCAGATCTTCGCGATGCATGATGCGCTCTTGAACGAGAGCGGACGGGCGTTGTTTTGGCGGCTGCTCACCACCGCGGTCGGGCCGCAGGTCGCGCACCTGCCGGTTGAGATTGGTGACTAGCCGAGGCGCTTCGAGTGCACGCTTTGAAGGCTCGCAGCGCCGGGTGTCCCGCGCCCTAGCCCCGGTGTCCCACCAGGAGTAGCGTGAAGCGCAGGAGGAAATTATGCTGCGAGATATTGAAGTTCGGTTGCCCGGAGACCGGGCGGTGCGTTTTGGCGACCTCGCACCGGGGGCGGCGCTCGTGGTGAACGTCGCCTCGAAGTGCGGGTTCACGCCCCAGTATGCGGGGCTCGAAGAGCTGCACCGCGAGTTCGGCCCGCAGGGGCTCACCGTAATCGGCATGCCGTGCAACCAGTTTCTGTTTCAAGAGCCGGGTAGCGACGAGCAGATCGCCGAGTTCTGCTCGCTCACCTACGGTGTCGACTTCACGCTACTCACCAAGGGCAAGGTGAACGGGCGCGGCGTAGAGCCGCTGTTCAAGGAACTGCGTAAGGCGAAGGATCCGGAGGGGCAGTCTGGTCTTGTGCGCTGGAACTTCGAGAAGTTTGTAGTGAGCCGCGACCCCGCTGCGGGAGGCGAACCTGCCATCGCCCGGTTCAGGTCGAGCACCGAACCCGGCAGCGACGCGCTGCGGGCCGCGATCACCGCCGCCCTCACCGCGTAGTCTGCCGGTTCATCGCGATTGTCCAACGCCCGGGAACCAGTTCAATCACGTCATTCTCGTATGTACTCGTTATTTTGATGTGTGCGACAGGTCGCCACCGCGGTGGCCGCGGTCGCGACCGCCGCGGTGGCCGTCGCGCCCGTGCAGCGCGGCCGTTACGATGGCGATCGCCGAGCCGATGGCCGTGTCGACGACGCGTTCGGTCGCAGTCGTGACGTGGTCTGAGCCGACGATCGCTGCCCCCGTGAGCAGCAGCACAAGCGGCGTGATGAACACGAGCGCGAGCGCATAGTTGCGCACCACTACAAACTCGATGCCAAACTGAAGTGCCATGAGCAGCGCGACAAGCACCAACGGGTACTCCCCCAGCGGCGCGATCGCCAAGTAGAACGCTGCCCCCAAGAGCGTGCCAACGGTGCGGTGCAGCCCGCGCCCAATCGAGTAGCTGCGCACGGCACTCAGCCCCACGACAGCGATCGAAGCGCACACGGTCCAGTACGCCCGCTGTGGGTCGAAGAACGCCGCGGTGACCGCGGTGCCGATGAGGGCGGCAAGGGTGATCCGGAGCGTGAGCATTCGCTCGCCGGGGCCAAGCCACGGGCCGGGCAGCACCTCACGCAGCGGGCGTGCGGGGCGTGTGCGCTCGCGGCGGCGCAGCAGCGGAGTGCACGCGATGAGGCACGAGAAAGCGACGCCGCAGGTGAGCGCGAGCAAGAAAGTGAGCGGGTCGTTGTGGCGTTGGCCGTCGTCGCCGAGACCGGTGATGCTGCCGGCGAGGCCGTAGGTGAGCACTAAGAACACGGGGCCGGGGGCGCCGAGGCGAAACGCGAACGCGAGCGAACTCGAGACCGCAGAAATGAGCACGAGTCCGGTGAGTAGCAGCGGCACCGAAGGCGCCGCGAGCACGCCGAGGGCGGCGCAGACGATCAGGTAGGCGCCCACGATTGGCAGCACCCGGGCGCGCTCGCGGGCGCGCAGGTGGGTCGAGTAGAGGGCCACGAACGCGCCGGCGGCCGTCTGGAGTCCGAGCGCTTCGTGACCTGCGAGGGTGAGCGCTGCGAGCGGGCCGCCGATGGAGAGGGCGGCGCGCAGGGCGATTCCTCCGCGGGGGCCGGGCCCCGGCGGCAGCGCGAAGAGGCTTAACGCTGCACGCCGCGACGCGGTGATGAGCCCGGTCGGCGGGTTTGCTGGGCTAGTTGGGCTAGTTGGATCGCCTGGTAGCCCGTCGTTCTCGCCTGCCACCCGGTGTTCTCCTGCTTCGTCGTGCGCGTCGTGCGCTGTGACTACGGTACCAAGCCGGTGGCCGCCCCGGGCGGGCCTGCCGGGCGCCAGTCTCGGGTGGTCAGCCGGGCGCGGACTTACCCCTGGCACGCACTGGCGACGAGTCGGCATCGAAAGGACGAGTCGGCATCGAAAGGACGAGTCGGCATCGAAAGGACGAGTCGGCATCGAAATGACGTATTTATCGGGCCGTCTCGTCAGTTCGATGCCGACTCGTGGGCGCGTAGCGCGGGTTTCGTTGAGCAAGACCACTTCATAGCGTTTCAGTATCATTATTGATACCATATACTCATGTCGGGGTTAGAGAAAATACTCTCGCAGATGAGCAATAATCCAAAGAACGTAGCCTTCAACGATCTTGCAAAAGTCTGCGACCACTACTTCGGGGCTCCGCGCCAACACGGCACATCACACCGTCTTTACCGCATGCCTTGGATTGGAGACCCACGAGTGAACATTCAGAACGACCACGGCAAGGCCAAGCCGTATCAGGTGCGGCAGGTATTGGCCGCCATCAACAAGCTGAAAGGGATGCAAAATGACCACAGTTAACCCCGACCACTACACCTACCGCGTTCGCTGGTCGGGTGAGGACGACGCATTCGTCGGCACGGTCGCTGAGCTCCCCTCGCTTTCGTGGATCGAAGAGTCACAAACCGCAGCGTTCGAGGGGATCCGCGCCCTCGTTGCCAGCGTGCTTCACGACATGCAGCTTAGCGGCGAGGCCCCACCCGCCGCGCTCGCAGATCGCAACTACTCGGGCAAATTCATGGTGCGTCTCACACCAGAGGCACACCGACAGCTTGCACTCGAAGCCGCCGAGCAGCACGTCTCGCTCAACCGTCTCGCGGCGGCCCGACTCGTGGGCGCGTAGCGCGACGCTGCTACCGCGGGCCCATGCGCAGCGCGCCGTCCATGCGAATCGTCTCGCCGTTCAGGTAATCGTGGTCAACGATCATCATGACAAGCTTGGCGAACTCGGTGGGCTGCGCGAGCCGTGGCGGGAACGGCACCTCTGCGGCGAGCGCCTCACCCAGTTCAGCCCCGAGTCCCGCGAGCATCGGCGTATTCACAACGCCTGGCGCGATCGTGTTCACCCGAATCCCATTGCGCGCGAGGTCCCTCGCCGCGGTCAATGTGAGCGACACGATCGCCCCCTTCGATGCGGCGTAGGCGGACTGACCGATCTGCCCCTCGTAGGCCGCTATTGAGGCCGTGTTGACGATCACTCCGCGCTGTTCGCCTTCGCCACCGGTGGAACCCGCTTGGGAGCCACCCGTCGGTTCTTGCTTCGCCATTATCTCTGCGGCAAGTCGCAGCACGTTAAACGTCCCCACCAGGTTGACGTCGACAATGCGTCGAAACAGATCGAGGTCGTGGGGGCCATCGCGCCCCAGAATACGGTTCGACGGGGCGATCCCTGCGCAGTTCACTGCGACTCTCAGCGGCTGAGCGGAATCGAGGGTGGCAAGCGCTGCGGCGACTTCTTCGCCCGAGGTGACATCTGCTGCGACCAGGCGCACGCTGCCGGCCGGCGCCCCGCCGGGGCGGGCGACCTCGATCCGGGATCCGGTATCTGAGTTTGCGCCTGAGCTTGCGCCTTGACCGCGCGCGCGCTCAATACTCACCTCAAGATCGATGCCGAGCACGTGCGCGCCGCGGGCGGCGAACGCCGAACTCACGGCCGCGCCGAGCCCCGATGCGGCGCCTGTGACAACCACGCTGGTACCTGCTAGCTTCATTGCTGCTCCGTTCGCTGGGAGTGTTCGCTGGGAGGGGCAAGGCTCTGCCTGGCCCTTCGTTTCGACGCTACACCCATTCCACGGGCGATCAGCGACGCCGTGCCCACCCCTCGACATAGTGAGGCAAGCGCGCAAAGCGCAGCAAGCGCGCAAAGCGCAGCAAGCGCGCCAAGCGCAGCAAGCGCGCCAAGCGCAGCAAGCGCGCAAAGCGCAGCAAGCGCGCCAAGCGCAGCAAGCGCAGCCAGCGCAGCCAGCGCAGCCAGCGCAGCCAGCGCAGCAGCCCTTTACACCGCGCGCAGCACGACCGCGGTGCCCTGGCCACCGCCACCGCAGATGCCAATGGCACCGAGTGTGCCCGCACCGCGCTCGGCGAGCTGCCGGGCGAGCGTGCCGACGATGCGTGCCCCCGAGGCGCCGATCGGGTGGCCGAGGGCGATCGCGCCACCGTGCGGGTTGACGATCGCTGGGTCGAGGCCGAGTTCGCGGGTTGACTGCACGCCGACGGCGGCGAAGGCTTCGTTGATCTCGACGACGGCGAGGTCTGCGGTAGAGACCTCGGGCAGTTTCGCGAGCGCAGCGGCGATCGCCCGGGCGGGCTGTGAGTGCAGGTGAGTGTCGGGGCCCGCCACGAGCGCCGTCGCTTCCACCCGCGCAAGCGGTGTCAGCCCGAGCCGAGCTGCCGCGGCGTCACTCACGACCACGAGGGCTGCCGCCCCGTCAGTGATCTGTGAGGCGTTGCCCGCCGTGATGGTGCCCTCCGCAGCGAACGCGGGGCGCAGGCCCGCAAGGGTCTCGGCCGTCGTGCCGGGGCGCACGCCGTCGTCGGCCGATACGACCGTCTCGCCGCGCCGCGACGTCACGGTGAACGGCGCGATCTCGCCCGCGAAGAACTCGGCCGAGGCTGCGGCGCGCTCGTGCGATGCGGCGGCGAACTCGTCTTGTTCGGCGCGGGTCAGGCCGAGCGGCACGTTGCCCGTCTCGGTAAGCGCGCCCATCGCAACCCGGTCGAACGCGTCAGACAGGCCGTCGTGGTCGACGGTGTCCACGAGCTGCGCGGCGCCATACTTGGTGCCGGCGCGCAGCTGCGTCACGTGCGGAGCCAGCGACATCGACTCCTGCCCCACCGCGACAACCACGTCGGCCTCGCCTGCGCGAATGAGCCGCGCGGCCTGCGCGACAGCTTCGGCCCCCGACAGGCATACGGCGTTAAGCGTAATTGCGGGCACGTTCATGCCGATGCCCGCTCCCACGGCGGTCTGGCGCGCGGGGTTCTGCCCGGCACCCGCCTGCAGCACCTGGCCAGCGACGACCGCGTCGACCTCTGCGGCAGCTACCCCGGCGCGAGCGAGCGCCGCCTTGACGGCGTGCGCGCCCAGCACCGTCGCGGGCTGCGCCGCGAGCTGGCCGGTGAACTTGGTGAACGGGGTGCGGGCGTACCCCGCGATCAGGGCCTGGTGCTGCGCGGTCATGAGCGACCTCCTTGTGCGTACGGTGTGGGCTGGCCCGCACCGCCCGAGGCGGCCCGGGGTGCATGGCTCTCGCTGCCATTCTGCCTGATCCGGATCCCCGAAGCCCCGCCCTTCTCGCACAGTTTGGGGAGTTCACAGTATGCATCGGCGCGCGCACGACGGCACGGCAGCGGCACGGCTATGGTTGATCGAGTGACCAGAGCCGACGACAGCAGCCCCGACTCACCCCAGACGCCAAGCGACGCCAATGAGGTCGAGGGTTTCGCAGGCCTCGGCCTCTTCGAGACCAAGCACACCGACACCAAAGGCACCGACACCAAGCGCACCGACGCCAAACGCAAGAAACCGCGCACGCGGCGCCGCAAGCGCCGGGCCGCCGGCACGATCGCCGTCGTCACGGTGCTCGTGCTCGCGGCCGCGGCCGCCTACACCGCGGCCGCGGCGGGGGCAGCGGTGCCCGATCCGGAGCTGATGCTCACGGAGCCTGCCCCGCAGCCGGTCGCCGCGAGCGAGGAGCCCGCGCAGGCCGCGGTCGACGCGCAGCCGCTGCCGACCGCGATCGGTTGGGCTGAGTCGGAGGGGGTGTGGTCGAACGATGAGCAGGCCTACCCGCTGGCGAGTGTGTCGAAGCTCGTCACCGTGCTCGTGGCGCTCGAGACGCGGCCGCTCGCCCCGGATTCCGACGGCGAAACGCACGTGTGGAGCGAAGAAGACGCCGCGCAGCAGGCCGCGTACCTCGCAGATGACGGGGTCGCGTACCCGGTGCCGGTGGGCACTGAGATGACCGAGCGGCAGATGCTCACGCTCATCTTTCTGCCGTCTGCCAACGATTTTGCCGACGCGTACGCGCGCTGGGTGTTTGGCAGCAACGAGGCCTTTCTCGCGGCGGTCGAGGCGTGGAAGCAAAAGCACGGCATCGCGTCGCTCGAGTTCGTCGAGCCGACCGGCATGGACGAGGGCAACCGGGCAACGCCCGCAGATCTCGTGCGCATTGCGCGCATCGCGCTCGCAAACCCCACCGTCACACAGTTCACGAACGTCGTTTCGGCCGAGATGCCGTGGGGCATCGGCACGATCGAGAACACGAACCCGCTGCTCACCGAGCTGCCCGGCATGGTCGGGCTCAAGACCGGGCGCTCGAGCTCGGCCGGGTTCAATCTGGTCGCGGCGCAACGCGTCGACGCTCACGGCCGCGAGGTCACGAAGATCTCGGTGACCATGGGTCGCGGGTCGGTCGAGGAGCGCGCGCAGTCGGGCCGCGACATGCTCGCCGCGATGGACACGCTGCCGCAGGTTGTGCCGATTGTTGAGGCAGGAACCCAGGTGGGCGAAGCGGTGTCGGTGATGGGCGATCAGCAGCCGCTCACCGCCGCGACTGCGGCGAGCGCGGTGCTGCTGCCCGGTGAGCTCGCGACGCTCGAGGTGGCGCTCGGGGCGGGCGCTGCTGGTGCGGGCGCTGCTGTGTCAAACGCTGCGCCGGATCAGGCCGTGCCCACCGCAGCTACCGCAAGCAGCGACGGTCAGGCTGACAGTGGTGCGGGCGAAGTTGTGGGGAGTGTCACGATCTCGGCGCCCGCTTCGTCGGAGGTGCTGCCCGTGGTGCAGACGGGCAGCTTCACCGAGCCCGACCTGTGGTGGCGCGTCACGCACCCCGAGGTGTTGTGGGGCTAAGGCAGTTGTCACCCACTACTCTGCGAGCGCTCCTTCTGCGAGTCGCTGCACGACCCCGGTCAAATGGTGCAGCCCAGCAAGCAAGTCCTCGTCGCGAGTGAACTCTTTAAGGTTGTGGGAGATCCCGTCGACGCTCGGTACGAACAGCATGACCGTCGGGGCGACATCCTTCATGTTTGTGGAGTCGTGGCCGGCGACCGTCATCACGCGGTCGTGGGTGAGCCCGAGCTCCTCGGCGACGACGCGGGCCAGCTCGACCCCGTCCTCGGGGTAAGGGTTCTGATCCCAGCTGTGTTCGGCCACGATTTCAATATCGACGCGATCTTCACGCTGCACCTTCGCTACGGTGCGCATAACCGACGCGTAGGCACGCTGGAGCACCTCTGCGCTGGGTGAGCGCAGATCAAACAACAGCTGCACCTCGCTCGCCACGACTACGGGCGAGTTCGGGTATACGTTGATCTCACCGCAGGCGGTGTGCAGCAACCCCTCGTCGAAGTCGTCGACCAGTTCGCGCGCGGCCACCACGAGGCGGGCGGCCCCCAGCAGTGCATCTCGCCGGTCGGCCATGAGTGTCGAGCCGCTGTGGGCTTGCTCACCCGTGATCTTGAACTCGAACTTGTGGGCTGCCCAGGTGGCGTTGACGAGTCCGATTGTCACACCATCTTCCTCCATGCTGCGCCCCTGCTGCACGTGAATCTCAGCGTATGAGGCCACCTCGAGCCCAGCGAAGTCACCTCGTTCGCTGATCTCATCTAGTGCTTCTCTCACGCTGACACCGTGCGGGTCGGTCGTCTCTAGCACGGTCGCGACGTCGAGCTTGCCGGTAAACACCGAGCTGCCCATCATTGAGGGCTTGAAACGCGAGCCCTCCTCGTTAAACCAGTTGACGACGGCGAGGTTGAACCGAGCGCGTTCGGGCTGGGCGCGCAGCGCATCGGCCACACGGATACACGCGTGAGCCGACGCCATCACACCGTAGGCCCCATCGAACCGGCCCGCGGTCGGCTGCGAGTCCATGTGTGAACCGGTTAGCACGTAGGGCGCACCAGGCACCAGCTCGAGCAGGCCAAACTGGTTGCCGACGGTGTCACGATGCACAGTGAAGCCGCTCTTCTCGAGCAGCTCGGCGAACCACTTGCGCTGTGCCCCGTCTGCGGCACTCGCGGCCTGGCGTTCTACGCCGATCGTGCCTTCAACCGCACCAAACTGCGCGTGCACGTCCCAGTCCGCCAGAAACCTCGTGTCTCGATCGATGGTTGTCTGATTCGTCATGGTACGTCCTTTCGATGGTGTTTCGGTGTGCCGTGGCCAGCTGCCCGGCCGTTCCAAGGTGTTGCATAGTGTCGTCACGAATATGCGCGACAAATTCCGTTTCTTAGACCGCCATAAACGGAATTAGTCGCGCATTTTTCACGTTATCGCGCGTCATAGCTCAGCTGTCCGCCCACGACGGTGGCGACGATGTCGAGGGCAGCGATGTTCTCGGCTTCGAGGGGGGAACCCGAGAACACCGTGAAGTCGGCAAACTTGCCCCGCTCGAGCGTGCCCTTGTCGGCGATCTGGCCGGTGGCGGTGGCTGCCCACTCCGTGTGTGTGCGCAGCGCCTCTTCCCGACTGATGCCCTCGCCTGCACCCAGCAGAGTACCCGCTTCCGTCACACGGTCGACAGCCGACTGCATGCCACGGCGCAGGTTGTTGTCGGCGACCGGCAGGTCGGAGGAGCCTGCCAGCACGATGCCAGCGTCGATGATGGACCGGCCGCGGTACAGCCAGTCGGCGCGCTCTGGCCCGACCTGCTCGGCCATCTGCTGCCCAAAGGCGTTGATGAACCCGGCCTGCGGTGTCACAGCGATGCCGAGAGACCCTGCCCGCACGAGCTGGTCGGGCCGGGCAATGCCAAAGTGTTCAATGCGACAGGGCAAGCCATACCGTCCATAGCTGGTCTGTGCCTCGTCGATCAGGTCGAGCGCGAGGTCGATGGCGGCATCACCGATTGCGTGGAGAGCAAGTGGCCACCCCGCCCGGTATGCCCCGAGCACGCGTTCACGGTAAATCTTGGGATCGTCGAGCAGATAGCCCCGGTTGCCGTGGTTGTGGTGGCCGCAGAAATCCTCGGTCACAGCGGCGGTCGCTCCGAGGAGCGAACCGTCCATGAACACTTTGACGTGACCAAACCGCACCTGGTCGGTGCCAAACCCAAATCGAATGCCCAGATCAATCCCCGTTCCAGATCCAGCACCGTAAAAATCTGCGGCGTTCGCCGTGATCGGATGCAATGCATCGAGCGTGGGCATGAGCTGCGCGCGGGCGTGCAGTCGCCCCCGTTCGGCGGCGGACTGGTACGCGGCGACCTCGATGGGGCTGTGTCCGATCCACCCTCCAGCGACGCCGGCCTCTGTGAAACTAGTGATGCCCTGTGTAGCGTAGCGCGAGGTGGCGGCGTCGAGCGCGTCAATGAGGTGCTCGGTCGCGTACGGCAGCAGCAGGCTCTGCACGAGCCCCTGCGCCGACTCCTCGATGAGCCCAGTCGGTTCGCCGCCTGCGTCGCGCACGACGACGCCGCCCGTCGGGTTCGTAAAGCCGTCGTCGAAGGCGCCCACGAGTCGCAGCGTGGCCGAGTTGGTGATGGCGGCGTGCCCCGAGGTGTGGCGCAGGTACAACGGCCGGGACCCCGTCAGCTCGTCCAGCCGTTCAATGCTGGGAAACTGGCCGTCATGGTGTGCCTGGTTAAAACCTGTCCCGTGCACCCATGCACCCGAGTCGCCACTGGCATCGAGCCGCGCCACCTCTTCGGCGATCGCCTCATAGAGTGCTTCGAGCCCGCGCACGACGCTCAGGTCCACCGCGGTGAGTCCGAGCCCCCACCACGAGGTGTGGCAGTGCGCATCGATGAGCCCGGGAGTGACGGTGGCGGTGGCGAAATCTTCGTTCCGGATCGCGGAAAACCCTTCGAGCTCCTCGTCGAAGCCGACGATGCGGCCGTTCATGACGCCCACTCGGGTGGCCGTGGGGCGCGCTGGGTCGAGGGTGACAATCTCACGCGCAGAAACAATGAGGTCTAGTTGCAGGGCCATGGGTTTACACCTCGCTTGAAGCGGGAGGCATCACCGACGAATCGATGACGACGTGAATGAGTGCGGGCCCCTCTGCTTGGAGCGCGCGCTCGAGGGCGGGCGCAAAGTCTGCCGTGTGGGTGACGTGTTCGCCGTGCCCCCCGAAAGAGCGCATCCAGTCTGCAAAGTTGGGGTTCACCATTTTGGTGCCCGAGGGGCGGCCCGGGTAGTGACGTTCCTGGTGCTGCACGATCGTGCCGTAGACGCCGTTATCGACCACGATCACGAGGGGCGCAGCGCCGTGCGCAAATGCGGTCGCGAGTTCCTGACCATTCATGAGGAAGTCCCCGTCGCCGCACACGGCGACGGACTTGCGATCGGGTGAGATCAGCGACGCAGCAACGGCTGCAGGAACGGCAAGCCCCATGGCTCCGTTGCGAGCCCCCACGAGACTTGCGGGGGTGTTGTGGCGCACGAACCGGTGCGCCCAGATCGTGGCGTTACCCGCGCCGAAGGTGAGAATCGCTTCACCGGCCAACCGCTCGTCGAGCTCCCCGAATGCAACGCCGAGGTCAACACCGGGGTTCGAGACGCCGTCCGGGATCCCCGAGGCGCCGGCCACCCCGGGTACGGAGGCGTCGGGGCGGTGCGCCGCAAACCGCTGCTGAATCTGAGTTCGGTCGTGCATCCAGGCGTCGGAGCGGCTCCCGCGAGCCGCCGCCGGTCCCTGCGCGATGAGCGCCTCTGTCAGCGTTGCGGGGGTGGCGAGCACGTGCTGGTCGATACGGCCTGAGTGCGTCGCAGCGTTCGGGTCCTGGATCACCAGCACCGTGTCGGCGTCGAAGCCCTTCGTGTACCCGTCGCTCAGCACGTCGGCACGCGTGCAGCCCACGAACACCAGCAGGTCGGCCTCGCCGTAGCCCGCAGCCACGGCGTCGGCGCGGCCGTACCCGAGCCAGCCCGCGTAACTCGTGGCATCGTGGGGCACCGCATCATAGGCTCGCCAATCGCAGAACACGGGCACTCCCGCCTCAGCGGCGAATGTTGCGAAGGCACGCCCGTGACCCTGCTCCCAGCCGTCACCACCGACCACGAATGCGGGGCGCTCGGCACGGGCCAGGCGCGCGCAGAGTTCGGCGACATCGGTGACGGCGGGCACGGGTCGCGGGGCAGCCACGGGCGTGGGTGTCGGCGCGTCGGTCTGCCGCATGAGTAAGTCCTCAGGAAGGCCCACGACGACGGGGCCGGGGCGACCGCTGGCCGCGCTCCGGAACGCCTCATCAGTGAGCTCCCCGGCACGATCCGGATCATCGATCGTCAGAACTCGCTTGGCCGTCGACCCGAACCAGCCTGTGAGACTGAACTCCTGGAATGCGTCGCGTTCGCGGTCGTTGACGGGCACAAGCCCGACGAACAGCACGAGCGCAGTCGCGTCCTGCCAAGCCGTGTGGATTGCGACCATGGCGTTTGCGGCACCCGGCCCGCGGGTGACCATGGCTACACCGGGGCGGCCCGTGAGCCGTCCCTCGGCGAGCGCCATGAACCCGGCCCCACCCTCGTGGCGGCACACGACCGTCTCAATTCCCGAATCATGGAGCCCGTCGAGCACGTCGAGGTAGCTCTCTCCGGGAACGGCATACACACGTTCCACGCCGCGCGCTTCCAGTGCGCGTACGATCAGGTGGCCTGCTGACTGAGACATGAACTCCTCGTTCTTTCAACGGGTATCGGGTGGGACTACAGACCCGGCCGGGTGAGTACCCGACCGGACCAGGTGGGTACCTAGTGCTTGAAGCCAGGAAGCTTCACGCTGAGGCGCGGCGCAATCGAACCTGCGACGGCGGTAAACAACGACAGGAAGACCAGCATGGCAGCGGCGGGCCACCAGTGCCCGGCAGCCGAAGCGACGAAGCCCGTGGCGAGCAACGGAATGAAGCCCGACAGCATGCCCGCGACGTTCTGCGCCATGCCCACGCCGGTGTAGCGCGTCTTCGCAGGAAAGAGGCCGGTGAGCACGGTGCCCGAGGCTGCATAGGGTAGCGACAGGGCTGCCACTGCGAGCGTCATGGCGATCACCACGAGCACAGGGTTACCCGACGACAACAGCATAAATGCGGGCACCGCGACGATTGCCGAGACGATACCGCCCCACAGGATCACGCGGCTAGAACCGTACTTGGAGCCGAGACGCCCACCCCAGATCAGCACGGGGATCTCGACGGCCGCCGCGATCATGCTGCCCAGCAGCATCAGCGACGAGCTGTATCCCAGCTGGTTGACGCCGTACCAGACGCAGAACGCGGTGACGAGGTAGAAACCGCCTACGCCGAGCAGTGCGGCGGCCATGCCGATGATGATCTGTTTCCAGCTCTCACGGAACGTGGTGAGCACGGGGCTCTTGACGAGTTCGCCCGACTCTTCGAGTTGGCGGAACACGGGCGACTCTTCGAGCTTGCTTCGAATGTAGACGGCGACGAGCAGCAGCGGAAAAGCGAGCAGGAACGGGATACGCCAGCCCCACGCATCGAAGTTCTGCTGCGAGAACAGGAGCGTCATAACGAAGAAGCCGCCCGAGGAGAGGATCGTGCCGATGGGCGAGCCGATCTGCGGAATTGCCGCGTAGCGAGCGCGCAAATGCAGCGGGGCGTTCTCGACCACGATCGTCATGGCGCCCGACCACTCACCGCCGACGAAGAGTCCCTGCGCCACGCGCAGCAGCACCAGCAAGATAGGAGCTGCGATGCCGATCGCGGCAAACGTCGGCAGCAAGCCGATGAGGCCAGTGATGATGCCTATGCCGACGATCGTGATCATCAAGACTTTGCGGCGGCCGATCCGGTCCCCCATGCGCCCGAAGATAATGCCACCAATGGGGCGTGCGGCGAGGCCTACGCCGAACGTCGCGAAGGAGGCGAGCGCTGCAGCGTTGGCATCTTCGCTCGTGAAGTACTGCACGTTGAAGACGAGTGCCGCGGCAGCGCTAAACAGGAAGAAGTCATACCATTCGAGCGCGGTACCAATGAGCGCTCCGAGCGCTACTTTGTTTGCATCTTTAATGGTGAGCTCTTGCGTTGCGTCATATTCAATCGATGTGGTGTGTGTTATCTCACTCATAAACTCTCTCCGTTGAGGGATGGCCTAAGTTCCGCTGCGACCGCCTCGATCGATGATGAGCAACGGCACATGTATGAGCTTGCCAGGGAATGCGCCCGGTTTTATACAACAAAGCTCGCCAGTATCCCCACAAATACAGTGCACTTGCACATATGCTGATTGGATGCGCAACAACGAAGATGCAACTTTACGTGGCGTCCCCGAGACCGGTGACACTCCACGGTGGCATGAACTCTTAGACCAACTCGACGCCGAAACCCTTACCGAGACCTTTGTCTCGCGATTGAGCACGGTGCCCGATTATGCGCCACTCCCTGTTCCTGCTGCTGAGGTACGCCGTACAGGCCGGCTGTCATTCGAAGCCCTCATTCACGGTTTGAAAGACGGCGGGTTCACTGCTCCCGTAGCGGTGGCCAGTGATGTTGGCGTCTCTCGCGCCCGTGCTGGCATTCCACTCACATCCCTCATGACGGCAATCAGACTCGATTTCTCAGTACTCTGGGAGGGCTTAACGCAGATTGCACAGAAGGCCGACGCAGAGCTCGTGATTCGCCACACCGGCATTGTGCTCCAGACAGTAGATGATTACGCAGGCCAAACCCAACAAGCCTATGCCGCCGAACGGCAGCGCATGAATGACGAAGCTAGCTCAGTACGCCAAGGTCTCATCGCATCACTGTTTCAGGGCCCGCCACCCCCTACAGACCGATTAGCCTTCATAGCCAAAGAACTTGGATTTGTCGCCAACGAGCCACTCATCGTGATAGCGGCCACTGAGGACGACGTGCCTGCGCTCAGAGTGTTCGTCGCGGAATGCACCAGAGCAGGAGCCGTGGTGCACACACACCATCTCGGGGATGCATTGGTCGCCTTCACTCGAAGCAGACGCTTGCCAGGCTCCCGACTCGATGACCTGCGATCCCGCCTGTATGACATGCGCGTCGGCATCGCGGTAGCAGAAGAGGGCTTCAATGAGCTTCGACAGGTGGGCACCGATGCCCGCGACCTCGCGTACCTTCTTTCTCCTCACGAGCACGGCGCCATGACCTGGGAACGTGGCTGGGCTCGGCTCGCTGCACAGCAGCTCGCGGCCTCTGGTCACGGCATTCTCACCGATGTGAACCGAGCACTCGAAAGCACCGGATCAGCCGAACGAAGCCGACTAGAAGAGTCCGTACGCAGCTACCTAGCGACGGGCAGTGTCGGAGACTCAGCCGCCGAACTCTACTGCCATAGAAACACGCTCACAAACCGGCTCCGTCGCTTTGCCGAACTCACTGGCGTTGATCCGACCGTTCCCGAGCAGGCTGCGCGCCTCGTCGTAGGGTGGGCTTAGTAGTGAATGCTCGCCAATCCAATAATGTTGCAAATGCCCTCTTGGATGACTGAAAGCCACGCCAATCGCGTCTACTCTCGGTGCTTCACCCCTGCAACACTGGTACTCGGCTCACCGTAACCGGTGCGGTCTTGACCTCAGCGCATGTGAAATGGAGTCTTGGATGCACGACACAGAGGCTTTCAATTTATTCGAGGCAAGCATCGACGGCCTGCTCTCGGCATACGCTGCAGGCACAGTCACGTGCTCGGAAATTCTAGACCAGTACTTTGCCCGTATCAGCGAGCACGACCGGGGCCCTGGCGGCCTCAACTCAATCGTCGTACTGAACCCAAATGCGCACACCGAAGCTGCCGAATCAGACTGCAGGTGGCGCGATGGAACTGCCCGTGAACTCGAGGGTGTCCCGTTCACGGTCAAGGACTCCTACATGGCAAAGGGCCTGACTGTCGCTGCGGGCTCGCCAGCGTTCAAAGACCTCATCGCGCAGTGGGACGCCTTCTCGATCGAGCAGTTGCGCCTCGCAGGCGCAGTACTGATCGGCAAGACAAATATGCCGCCGATGGCCGACGGCGGCATGCAGAGGGGTCTCTATGGGCGAGCTGAAAGCCCTTACAATCGCGATTACTTGGCTGCCGCATACGCTTCCGGTTCTTCCAACGGTTCAGGGGTTTCGACTGCCGCAAACTTTGCCATGTTTGGAATGGGAGAGGAGACCGTCTCATCGGGCCGTAGCCCTGCTTCCAACAACGCCCTCTGCGCCTACACACCCTCGTGGGGCATACTCTCGATTCGCGGCAACTGGCCGTTGTTCCCTGCGCGCGACGTTGTCGTGCCGCACACGCGATCTATGCCCGATATGTTGCGGCTACTCGATGTACTTGTAAAAGACGACTCCCTCACTCGAGGCGATTTCTGGCGTAGCCAAAGCGTTGTCGAGCTACCTCTGCCCAGCCACCATCGACCAGCGTCATATACCCATTTGCGCGAACTCACATCGCTCAGAGGCGCAAAGCTCGCGGTGCCTTCGATGTACCTGGGGTTGGACCCCAAGTATCCGATTGCCGTTCGGGGCTCCGTTCTCTCGCTTTGGCAACATGCCCGAGAACGACTCGAACAGCTGGGGGCCGAAGTGATCGTCACCGATTTCCCTTTGATTACTGCATATGAAGGCAGCTCTCCCGGCAAGAAGTTCTTGGGCGCTTTAGGCAACCTCCCAAAAGACTGGTCAGATATTGAGTTCAACCAATTTCTCGCGTTTGGCTGGGATGATTTTCTACGCGCCAACGGCGACCCAGCGCATGGGCTACTCGGTGAAGTCAACTCGGCGATGATCTACCCGACCCCGGCCGGAGCATTGCCTGACCGCTATGAGCGTGTCGGAGATCACGCGGATCGTTTCAAGGGGATCGTCGACCAGGCCCGCACCGGCATCGCCGATCCTCGCTCACACCCCAGATTTGCACAAGGCTTACGCGCGATCATTGAGCTTCGCGAGTCACTCGTGGATTCTTGGCTAGCCACCCATGGTTTTGACGCCATCGTGTTTCCCGCAAATGCCGACGTCGGCCCGTCAGACGCCGACGTATCCACCACTGCAGCCGATGCCGCTTGGACAAACGGCACGCTCTTCTCGCACGGTAACTATGCACTGCGTCACCTCGGACTGCCCACAGTGACAGTTGCCATGGGAATCATGGAAGACATCGGTATGCCAGTGGGGCTCACCTTCGCAGGGCCTGCATATTCTGACGTCGCACTTCTCGGTTACGCCACAGAGTTTGAATCGGGCGGTAGCGGCAGTCTGCGTAGACCGCCAGCTCTCGACGCCCATTAGACATCGCTGAAGATTATGCCAGAGCTTCGCAAGCTAGGTCTCGCGCGAGGCCTACAGCTTCGAGTTTGCCGCGAACCCCTGCTCTTTCAGGGGCCGCACAACCGACCCACCTCTACAGTGAAACCATGAATTGTCCCAGTGACGGAACGACCCTGCTCATGAGCGAACGACAGGGCATTGAGATCGACTATTGCCCGCAGTGTCGCGGTGTATGGCTTGACCGAGGTGAACTCGACAAGATCCTGGAGCGTGCACAGCTCGAGGCTGAGGCGCTGGCCAGCCCGGCGCCACCCCAAGCGTTTCCTGCGGCAACGCCAGCGGCCCCCGCCGCCTCGCCCGCGCCCACAGCGCCCAGTTCGCAGCGCCAAGACTGGCGCGACGACCGGTACGATGACCGACGAAACGATCGGCGTGATGACCGCCACGACCCCCGGTACTCCGACCGACGCGACAGCTACGACCCGCGTTACGGTGCACGCAAGAAGAAGAAGCCGTTCGATTTTCTCGGCGAACTCTTCGACTGATTCGGCAGCGCTTCTCGAACGTTCGACGGTTACAGCACGCGGGCGGCCACGATGCGGCGCAGCGTTCAATTACCTGATATTGATCTTGCAGAACTTAGCAGCGGCAACCAATGATTTATCGGTGACCGGTATCTCGTTAGACGCAACAACCTTGACATCGCTTGACTTCGCACCCGGTTGTTTACGGGCCCAGTAAGCCCAGCAATGGCCGCTTTGCCCCGAGGGACTACCGTGTTTCGAGATAAACCTGATTCCGAGGGGCAGTGTTCCATCATCGAGTTCGACACGGTCGCGGAGCATGCTCGCCAGTGTCGTGGTAAGCAAGCGATCGTCGCCTGTCACATCTGACATCGTCAGCCGACTAGCGATTTCTTGTTGCATGTCAGGAAATCCCTCCGCGAATTCATCACGGATGGCAACCAGGGTCTCAGTCGCAGTTACGTCAATCCACCAACCTTCGGGAAATGAAATGGTGTGCAAGATTCGCTCTTCTCGCCACCCTTGTGGAAGCCACAGTGCATTCATGTTCCCCGCCAGATGCCACTCGTCCCTGACGTCATTCCACAGCAATTCAAGCGATATGCCTACATCATCGGCGGTCTTTTGAAGCGCCCGAATATTGCTGTTCAACCGGGTCCTGTACGGAGACAATATCTCCATGTGTGCAGTTACAGCGCTGTCTGCAGCATAGATAGTGCGCCCCACCGTGTCATACCGACCCCAATGGTCCCGGTCCTCGGAAGCGGTTCGCGCTTTTGGCGTTAGGGGATCATATGCGCGCTTAGAAATTCGATACGCCACGGCGGGGCTTGCCACCAGGCCAAGCCCCGTTGCTGCGCAGATCTTTACTGGTGGGGCTTGCATCAGCCACTGTAGCTGTCGTCAAGAAGCGCTTGCACTGCGGCCCCAACTTGCCTGTATTGTCCTTCTCGAATCGCCTGAATAGGAGTGTCGTACTCGAGCCACGGGTTCGCGCCAATAAACCAAACCCTGGCTACGTGTTCACCCTCGGCCTCGCTGAGACGGTTCCACTGATCGTACGCAAATCGCAATCGCTTTGCGGCTTCATCACGCGGCTTCGCACCGTCTTCCCGTGCCCACTTGTGCGCTGCCTTCGTGTCTTTGGCTCCGGCCAGCACCGACACCAAGGTGCCGCCGAGCGCATCAATCAAACGTCGTGTTACCTCCTGGTCGCTGAGGGCCAGAGCCTGCTTATAGGCGGCCGAGGCAGCGGTGGTTGATCGTTTCATAATGCTAGACATGTGCGTGTCGATCCTCCCTGTGCTACAAAAAACTCTACACGAACAACACGCAAAAGACACCACTTCGCCACGATATTCGAGGGGTGCGCAGCTTCGCAGCGCGCCTGACTACAGCACGCGGGCGGCCACGATGCGGCGCAGCGCGGCGAGGGTGAGGTCGATCGACCCGAGATCGATGCGCTCGTTGTTGCCGTGCATGCCCTCGCGGTACTTCTCGTAGCTCCACTCGGGGCCGAGTAACCCAAACCCGTATGCGGGGATCCCGTGGTCGCGCAGCACGCGGTTGTCTGACCCGCCCGCCGCCATAATCGGCACGACGGGCTCGCCGCTCACCTCGGTGATGGCCTGCTCAATCGCCTGAAACAGCCCCGTATTTGCGGGTGAGGCGGTGGCAGGCCAGCCTTTCAGGTGCTCGATCTCGACGACACTCGCAAGGTCACCGAGCATCGCCCGCAACAGGTCGTCGACCTCGTCGTCGGTGGTGCCCGGTAGCGTACGAATATCGAGGTCGAGTTCACCGCGCGACGGGATCACGTTGTGCACGTGACCCGAGCGCAGAATCGTTGGTGAGATGGTGATGCGCGAAACGGCGTGCGCGTACCCCGCAATACCTCCGAGCCGCGGCAGCACACCGTCGAGCCGCACCGGGTCGAGCATGCGTTCGGCCACCGCCGGGTCATCGATACGCGCTGCAACGAATGCCTCCCACAGCGGTCCGAGCTGCGCGATCGGCGTCACCGAGCCAAGACGCTGCAACACCTCGCCCATGCGTGTGGCGGCACCGGCCGCACCGTACGGAATCGACGCGTGCCCGGGTTTACCGTGCACCACAAGTTTGCGGCCCGCCGACCCTTTCTCTGCAACCTCGATGGCTACATGGCGCCCCATGCGCATGCCGCCCGACTCCGAGATGGCCTCGGTCACCCGCACCGCGTCTGGGTGCTCGCGCATCAACCAGTGAATGCCGTGCTCGCTGCCCGCCTCTTCGTCAGCGACGGCCATGAGCACGAGATCGCCGCGCGGCGGTGTGCCTCCGAGGGCAACGTCGCGCACCACACACGCAAACGCGGCGGTGAGGTACAGCATGTCTACTGCGCCGCGGCCCCACACCTCGCCATCGACGAGCTCTCCACCAAACGGGTTGCGGCTCCACCCGTCGGGGTTCACCGGCACGACATCGATGTGTCCGAGGAGCCCAAGCGCGGGGGCTTCAGGGTCTGTGCCGCGCACGCGGGCGATCAGCGACGACCGCCCCGGCGCCGCTTCAAACACGTGCGCTTCAAGCCGCCCCGTGGCGACGGCATCTGCGAGAAACCGCTGCAGCACGTTCACGTTGCGCACTTCTTGCCCTGACTCGACGCTGCCGTCGTTGACACAGGCCTCACGAATCATGGCTTGCAACAGCGCCACCGTGTCGCCCAGCCCGGCGTCGCGCTGATCCGGCACTGTCACGCCGGTGTCGCCCGTCACGCCCGTCGCCCCTGTCACGCCCGTCACCCCCTGGGCGCGGGCTCGGCTGCGCGCTCGGTCGCGTCGAGAATCGCAGCGATTCCAGCGCGGTACACGTCCATGCCGCTGAGCGCGAGCAGTTCGTCGCGGTGCGCGTGTACGTGGGGGTAGTCGGCGAGGTGGGCGGTGCCGTAGCTGCTGATCCATGGAATCGAGCCGTCGCGGGCCGCCGCGACGTTCGACATAGACTCTTGCGCGAGCGCGGCACCCTGCGAAAGCGAGAAGCCAGAGATGGCGGCGTAGGAGCGAATCAGCTGCTCGCCCGCGAGACCGCCTTCTGCGAGCAGTTCGAGGATCAGCTCGTCGGCCGCGATGTCACCCGGGCCGGCCGCGTCGATGACCGCGCCCTCGCTCGCGATCGACGGGTGCGCGAGGCTGAGCTCGGCGAGTTTTGAGAGGTACGCCTCGAGCCGCTCACGCCAGCTGCCCGAGGCCTCGCGCCCGGCCTCTGCCGCGGCGCCGATCAGCCGATCGAGGGCCGCTCTCGTGAGCTCGTCTTTGTTGCGAAAGTGCCGGTACATGGCGGTCGCGTCGACGCCGAGTGCCTCGCCCAGGCGTTTGAACGTGATGCGGCTCGTGGGGTCTGTGCGTGAGAGTTCGAGCACCCCGTCGACGATCAAACGTTGATCGAGCCGCACCCGCTTGCTGCCGTCTGCCATACCGCCTCCGCTTCGCCTGTTCACCGGTTCTGAGAACCGTGCGCCACGAAACTGGTCGCGACGCTGCTTCACCCAGTGTATCCCCGTTGCGGCGTGCGTCATGCCCGCTGTCAGCGGTAGTGGCGCTACTCGCGTGGGCTGGGCTTGCGCAGCTCGGCCCCGATGAACCATGCCTGCTGTTCGAGCCTCATGATGTATTCATGCAGCAGGTCGGCCGACGCTGGGTCTGCAGCATCGACACCGTCGTGCACGTCACGCATCGTGCCCACGCAGCTTTCAATGTCGGCGACGATCTCTCGAATCGCGTCTTGTGTCATCACTTCACCGGCCGGAAACTCGCCCAGCGTGGTCTGCGCTGCTACGACGCTGAGCCTGCCATCTGGCGTCGCGTGCAGTGCGCGCATGCGCTCCGCGACCGCGTCTGCGCCATCGCGTGCGACCGCCACCATCTCGTCGAGGTTCAAGTGCAGGTCACGAAAGTTTGGGCCAACGATGTTCCAGTGGGCTTGTTTACCGATGTTGTGCAGGGCGATCATGTCAACGAGTACGCGCTGCAGCGACTCGTGCAGGGATTCGGGTGCGACGAACCCGCGCTCAGACTGCTGCAGCGATGTTCCCGAGTCTCCGCGCGGGTTCGGCGTGATGATGGTGTTAGGAATCTGTGTAGTCATTTCGGTCTCCTTTAAATGCCCTTTCGCGCACCACGATGCCACTCACGCGCTGGGTTTCCAAGGCCTTTCGGGCCGAGTAATCAAGTGATAGCAGCGGCCCCGGCCAGGCCCAGAGACAGCCCCCCCCCCCCCATCCACCCCCGCCCTACCGCAGCTCGGCGGGCACCCGTGCGAGCACCCGGTCGAGGGCGGCGACAAAGTCACTCGCCTCAGCCTTCGACAGCGTCATCGGCGGTTTCACCTTGAGCACGTTCTGGCGCTCGCTCGCGGGCTGCACAATAACGCCCTCGTGCAACATCTGTTCGCACACCCACGCGGTCGCGTTGCGCGCCGGTTCGAGTGTCAAGCGGTCGCGTACGAGCTCGATGCCCTGGTACAGGCCGGTGCCGTGCACCGCGCCAATGAGCTCGTGCCGCTCGGCAAGCTCACCGAGCTGCGCCTGCAGGTATTCGCCCACTTCGAGCGCGTTTTGCTGCAGCCCCTGCCGTTCGATCTCGTCGATCACGGCGGTCGCCGCGACGGCGCTCGCGGGGGCCCCACCTGCTGATGAGAAGAACATGCCCTCGCGGGCGAGCGCGTCGACGACGCGGCGGCTCGTGATCACGGCGCCCACGGGGTACGCGTTGCCCGCCGCCTTCGCGACGGCGATGATGTCGGGCCGGGCGCCCTGCATCTCGTGACCAAAGAACGCGTGCCCGAGCCTGCCGTAGCCCACCTGCACCTCGTCGGCGATCGCGAGGCCGCCGTGTGCGCGAATCGCCGCGTAGGCGCCCTCGAGGTACCCTGCGGGCGGAATCACGCCGCCCGCGTTGCCCAGCACCGGCTCGCACACGAACCCTGCGGCGGGAGTACCGGCGGCCGCGAGCTGCGCCAGCTGCGCTTCGAGGTCTGCGACGTAGGCGGGCCCTGCGTCTGCGCCGCGATGCGGGCCGCGGTAGGCGTTGGGCGCTTCGCAAATGTGCACCCAATCGGGCCGCGACTCGGCGGCGTGCGGGTTGTCGAACGCCGACGTGCTCACCGCGTCTGACGCCATCGTCCACCCGTGATACCCCTCGCGAGCGGCGACGATCCCGTCGCGCCCCGTCGCGACTCGCGCCATCTTGATCGCCAGGTCGAGCGCTTCTGAACCGCTGTTCACCGGAATCACCACGTCAAGCGCCGGGTCGTGCACCTGCGCGAGCAGCCGCTCGGTGAAGTCGGCGTAGGCCCGGTACAAGAACCGCGAGTTCGTGTTCAACAGCAGCAGTTGCCGCGCGACCCGGTCGGCGAGCTGCGGGTTCGAGTGCCCGATCGCGGTCACGTTATTGACCATGTCGAGGTACGCGCGCCCCCGCGTCTCGACGAGCAGGCTGCGCCATCCGCGCTCGATACGCGGCGGGTCGGCATAGAATCGCTCGGCTGCCCCACCCATCGCGTCGTTGCGGCGCGCCTGCTCACGCTGTCGTTCCAGCTCTGCGTCAGCCGCTGCCCAGACGCCCAGCCCGATGAGCGGGCTGGGGTCGAGTGCGCCATCGGTCTCGTACTCACCATCAAACGGCGCGAACGCGCCCCCGGCTTCGTGCCCCGCGACTCGACGCGAGATCCGGATCGAGGCCTCGCCCGTCACGGCCAGCGCCGTGCCCTGCGTGACGGTTACTTCCCCCGCGACGCTTGGCAGCAGCGTGAGCCCGGCGCCCATGACTCGCAGCACGACCCCCGCGTCTTCAAGCTCGAAACCCTGCTCGAGCTCGTGCTCGTGCGTGTGCGCAGCAGCTGCTCCCGCGCCAGCGTCGGGGCCGGTTCCTGTTCCTGTTCCTGTAGCGTGAGCGCTGATCACTGTGAGGGTGCCGCCAAAAGGCGCGTGCAGCTCGGTGCCGGGCTGCGTCCAGAGCTCCACGCAGCGCGCACGCGGCGCCCCGGTTTCGCTCACCCGCTCGGGCACACGGGCAAGCCTGGTCTCGCCAAACCGCGCCACGACTGCGACGGGGTTTGCCGAGCCCGCGTCCGCGAGCGGCTGCGCTGCGAGAACCCTCGCTGCGAGAACATCGGCGGCGAGGCGGTCTTCTACCCCCGGCTCGAGCCAGGCGCCGCGGTCGAACAGCTCACTCTCGATCCCCAGGTCGATCGTGTGGACCGTGCCCGAAACAAGCGGCTCGTAGCGTGCGCCGGGCCGGTGCGCAAAGCCCGCTGCGACCCGCAGCTGGGCCTCGGCCAGATCTGGCGTGACCTCGGTGGCGCGCGCAAACACGCGCCACTCGTGCTCCATCCGTTCGCGGGCGTAGTCGTTGCCGGGATCGATGTCGAGCTGACTCCATCCGCCCACTGCGAGGGTTGCGCCGCGCAGCGTGATGAGCGGCCAGATCGCCGCGCACTCTGTTTCGGTGAGCGGGGTGCCAGCGGCGCGCAGCACGCGCGCAAAGCCGCGCACCGTGCGAGCCGCGCGCGCGATGCTGCCGGTGCGGCCGAGCACGTCGGCGGCGGCGACAGCAAGCTCTGCGATGCGCCACGAAATGCCTGCGTCGCCCAGGTCGATGACCCACAGCTTTCCGTCGGCGTCAAGCATCACGTTGTCAGTGGTCAAGTCACCGTGAATCACCTGCGTGGGCAGCGCGTGCGCGAGCGTGCGCACCACCGCGTCAGCTGTGCGTGCCGCGTCGAGGCAGGCTTCGCGCTGCGCCAGCGGCAGGTAGTGCGCGAGCGCTTCGGTGACTGCGAGAGCGTTGCCGAGCTCCCACTGGCGCGGGCCTGCGACCTGCGCGAGCGCTTGCGCCGTCTCACTGAGGGTTTCTGCGGCGGGTGCGGTCGTTGATGGCGCGACGGCACTGCTCAGACCTGCTCGTGCCGCCCGTTCTGGAGTGCCCGCGGCGGGCGCTGCGAGTGCGACGACGGTGCGGCCCGCGAGCTCGCCGAGTTGCTCGGCGCGGGCCCCCGAGGTGACGGGTTCGGCCTCGAGCGCAGTGCCGTCAACCCACGCGAAGCCGCGCACGGCGACCGTCTGCCCGTCGGCGGTTGTAGCGGTGAGGTCGGCTGCGTCGGTGTCGCTGCCGGCACCTGTGCCGGTTTCGCTCGCTTCGGCTGGGTCGAGGAGTGCGGGGGTCGGCACGCCGGCACGGGTGAGCGCGTCGATGATGAGCCGCTGGAGCGTACGGCCTACATACGGCGCATCGGGGTGGTCGAACTTGAGCAGCATGCTGCGCGCTGCCCCCGTCACCCGGTAGTTGCGGTCTTGCTGGCTGCCCAGCTCGACGGCGTCGCCTTCAAGGGCGAACTGCCCGGCCGCCACGCGTTCAGCGGTTGGGGCGTCAATCTGCGGTCGGGCCAGAAGCCACGGGTTACGGTGCTCGGTCATGCTTGCCTCCCAGTCAATTTCACTGGTTACGGTACATTACATTTCCAAGAAATGTAGTGACGTTTCGTTACTATATACGCATGCTTCAAGACGCCAACGACTCCCCTGCGGTCGACCTCGACGACGTCGACCGCGCCCTCATCAGTGCCCTACAAGAAGACGGCCGCTTAAGCTATGCCGAGCTTGCCGGGCTCGCTGGCCTCACTCCGGGCGGTGTGCGCAAGCGCGTGATGCGCCTCGAAGAACAGGGAGTGGTGCAGGTCGTGGGCGTCACTGACCCGCTACGCCTCGGATACCGCAGCATGGCCATGCTCGGCATCGTCGTACAGGGCGACGTCGAGCTCGTCGCAGACGCCGTCAGCGAGCTGCCCGGCGTCATCTACGTCGTCTTTACGGCCGGCCAGTTCGACATGATGGTCGAGGTGATCGCTGAAGACCAAGACGCCCTGTTTCGAGTGATTAATCGTGACGTGCGCGCCATAGATGGCGTCGCACGCATCGAGTCGTTTCCGTACTTTTCTATTCGCACGCACCGCTTTGGCTGGGGCACGCGCTAGCTCGCACCCCCTTCCGTGGGCAGGTCACTGCCCGCATGCCCACTGCCCTGTTCAGGCGCCGGATCAATGAGCTGCGGGCCGTCGCCCCGCAACGGCCGCACCCGGTGCACGCGTAGCTGCTCTGATATCGGCGCTGCCCCACTGGCAACAGCGTCGAGAAGCGCCTGGTCACCGATCGTGCCCGGCGCAAGCCAATCTGGAGTGCGTGCCTCCGATAAGAACACCGGCATTCGGTCGTGCACCTCGCGCATGCGACCCGTCGCGGGCGCCGTCAAGATCGTGGCGGTGAGCCGCCACGGCTCCTCCTCCTCTGCCCCGGGGGCCCGCCACCAGCTATAGAGTCCAGCGAGCGCAAGCACTCCACTCGGCCCAAAGATCGCGTGCGGTACCCGGGCTTTCGCCGGGCCGCTCCATTCATAGAACCCGGTGACGGGGATCGCGCACCGAGCGTGCTGGACCGCTGCCCTGAAGGTAGGCTTTGAGGCGGCTGTCTCGGAGCGCGCGTTGAACGTGGGGTACTTCGAGCTGAGCTGTTTCGCCCACGGCGGCACGAGCGACCAGTAGGCCGTCTCGAAGTGGCGTTCGCCGGTGCGCGGGTCAATCGCAGCGACCGGCACCTGACCGGTGGGGGCGATGTTCCAGCTGGAGTGAGCGCCCGCGGGCGCTCCCGTCATCCACGCCGCGAGGGCAGTGTCTCCCGCAACGCTCATCATTTCGTCGTAGTCGACGATCACACGTCCACACATGCCGACAGCATACGCCCCGCCTCCGACATGCATCGGAGGCGGGGCGTCTACGGTCTTAGCGGCCGGGCAGCTGCGGTGGGCCGAGCTGCAGCAACACGAAGAAAACAATCGTAACCAGCGCGATGAGCAAGATAACCGAGAGCAGCCAGTGGCGCAGGATCCACGCCTGCAGGTGCTCGACGAAGCCGCTAGGAGCGTCGCCGCCGGGGGCGAGGCGCCAGCCACCCTTGAGCAGCCCCTTGCGGTCGGTGTTGATCTCGAACGGGAGCGTCGCGAACGGCACGATCGCGAGGACGACACCGAGTGCGCCGCGACCAAAGCTCCACTTCTGGTTGACCCAAACGAAGACCGTCGAGACCCCGTAGCAGAGGAACACGAAGCCGTGCAGACCGCCCGCATAGGGCATGAGAGCGTCTGTCACGCCCGCGCCGCGCAGAATGATGGCGGTGATGAGGCCGGCCCAGGTAAATACCTCTGCGATAGCGAATGTACGAAAAAGTTGGCGCGGTGTCATAAGCTCAACGCTACCCGGCCGGCCTGAGGCTTAGCCCGTTTGGGCGTCATCCTTTTGGCTGATTCTTGCACCTGGTTTTGGGCATAAAAAAAGGGGGCTGGTTCACACAATTGTGAACCAACCCCCACTAAAAGATGTCCGGCGGTGACCTACTCTCCCACACCCTCCCGAGTGCAGTA
>NZ_JBTJEP020000028.1:0-32099 GCF_054456635.2 Leucobacter faecis | reverse complement strand
AGCCCGACAGGCAGGGCCCCGCCAAGAGCGGGTCAGGAGTGGCCTAATTGCCCGTTCTCTGGGCCGACTTCTTGCTGGAAGTCGACAGACGGGCGGGACGAGACTACCGGCGCAGTATTTGGCGACGGCGCCGAAGGGTCTGGAAACGTTACCGACCCACACGCCTAGAGGCTGTGCGCTTGGGGCGGCACGAAGGGGGCGTACCTGTCGTGGTACCTATCTTGAAACGAGCGCAGCGTTTCGCGCAGAAAACCCGGCTCTTCACCGTAGTTTTTGAGCCCCCGGTAGTAGAACTCTTTCTGTTCGTCCAAGACAATAAACGGCATGATGTTGTTGCGTAAGCACTGCTCAAGCATGAGTAGACGGCCCACGCGGCCATTGCCGTCTTGGAACGGATGAATGCTCTCAAATTGGTGATGAAAATCAGCGATGTCGTTAAACAGCATGCGCGCTGGTGTAGCTTCGAGAAGTTCACTCATATGACGGTCTACATCTGCCGGGCGTGACGTCGCAGTGCCCCCGACTTCATTGGCCACAGCCTTCCACCCGCCGACCACAAACCAGGGCTTTGCGGCGTCGCTCGTGCCTGACTTCAAGATTCGGTGGTACTCACAGATCTTGTCGCGGCCAAGCGGCTCATCGAGGTGGTCAAGCATCCAGTCAAAGGCACGAAAGTGATTCGCCGTCTCCACCACGTCGTCGACAGATAGCGCTTCGCCACTAACCGTCTGCGTTTCGTAGATGTATCGCGTCTGATCTTCGCTGAGCCTGCTACCTTCAATGCGATTGCTATTGAAGGCCATCTGAATCTGGTTCAGGTGATAGAGACCGCCTTTGAGCCGCATCGCTCGCTGCTCGATCAATGTTTCAATAAACCGACTTGCGTTGATCTGGAACTCGTCATCAGACATGCCCTACCTCCAGTTCAACTCTAGATGATTGCGTCATTACGACAGTGGAAAGCCTTCGGGGCCGCCGGGGCCGCCGCCCCACGCTATGCGCGGCGTGCGCGGCGCCAGTTGTTGAACGCTTTGATGGCCTCGATGAGAATCGGGATCCCGGGAATCAACACCAGTACGATGATGAAGATCTCGCTGTACTCGCGCACGAACGGAATCTGCCCCAGGAAGAAGCCCAGCAGGGTGACGCCCACGCCCCACAGGAGCGCACCGATCGCGTTGTAGGCGACGAAGTGGCGGTAGGTCATGTTGCCCACGCCCGCCGCGGCCGGCACGAACGCGCGAAACACGGGCAAGAAGCGCGCGATAATGATCGCCTTGGGGCCGTGCTTCTCAAAGAATTCATGCGTGCGCGCCACATTCTCGGGGTTAAAGAGCTTGCTCTTCTCCTTCTTAAAGATGGCGGGGCCGAGCTTGCGACCGATCATGAACCCCATCTGATCGCCCGCAAACGCAAAGATGAACAGCAGCACACAGGTGATCCAGATGGGAATATCGATCACCCCGGTCGCGGTGAACAGGCCCACGGTGAACAGCAGCGAGTCACCCGGCAAGAACGCGAGTACCAGCACGCCCGTTTCGAGAAACACGAATGCGCACGCGAGAACCAGGGCCGCCCAGCCGCCCGCTTTCAGCAAGGTCTCGGGGTCAAGCCAGTCGATGCCAAGCAGGGCAGGGAGCGCAGAAATTGCGGCAAGTGAAGTCACTCCCCCAAAATATCAGCGCCGCCCCGCGATCCGCTGGGTTTGTGCAGTGATACGCCACACCTGGCTCAAACGTAAAAGCGACGGGAAAGAGATGTGCGGTGGCGCGACGCTCTTATAGGGGGGAGTAGCGCCGCACCACCGCAGTGCCGATTCAACGCTTGGGGGGATGTTGAACCGAACCGCGCACTCCCCCGCGAATGCCAGAACAGCTACACGTGTGAGAGTGGCGATGGTTCAAGCTTATGGGCCTGCCAGCCTAAAGCCTGAGAAAATACGCAATCTTCCCCTACTTACACCCCCACTGCCACCCGGTATCCCGCACCCCGCCCCGTTGATCCGGCGCTTTAGCATGTCAGCGAGCAGAACCAGCAGCCAGCAGGCCCGCCGCCGCAGCCGCCCGTATGGCGTCGTCGCGGCTCGATACACCGAGCTTTTTATAGATCGCCTTGATGTGGTCGCGCACCGTGTGCACACTCAAGTGCAGGGCCTTGGCAGCGGCGGGTGTTGTGCCGTGGCGGGCGACGGCCCGCAGCGTACGTATTTCTGCCCGAGTGAGCACGCTCGCGGGGCGAGCCGTCGCGGTGCCAGGCTGCGGCTCGTTTTCGACGGGGGCCTGCACAGCAAGCGCTCTGTGCGGCACCCGCGTGCCCGTGGTGTCCCACCATGCTGGCCGCTCAAGCCGCAGCGTCGACAGCTTGTACTGCGTGAGCAGCGCCCGGGCACGCTCGCGCACCCGCGCCTCGTCTGCCCCGCCGAGCTCGTGCTCGGCAATCACCTGCAGCAGCAGCGCACGCGAGCGCGTACGCCACATGCCCATGCGGGCGGCCGATTCAGCAAGCCCCGCCGCGGCCGAACGGGCGGCCTGAAAGTTCGCGGCAGCAAACTCGGCATACACCCGCTCGAGGCCAGCCGCCTGCGCCGCCGGGGTGATCAGGTGGGGCCGCCCATACTTCCACGCGAGCCTGGCATGTAGATCGTTGAGTGCCCGCAGCGGCCCCGTCGCGAGCGCAAACCCGCGAGTGTGCAGCTTCATTTCTGCGCGCACCCACGACAGCGCTTCAACACCGCCCACCCGGTGCTCAATAATGTGTGCACGCACCCACACCATGAACGGCCAGTTCTCGTTGGTGCCGAGTCGCCACGAGATCGCGTCGTACGCGCTCTCTGCCTGCTCCCAGTCGCCCGCCTCGATCGACACGAGCGCGAGCGCGATCCAATACGGCACCGCCGCGTAGCGCACTCGCCACGCCTCAGGAATACCGTTACGTTGGCACTGCGCCACGAGCTCGCGAGCGCGCGGCATGTCACCGCGCCAGGCTGCGATCGCCGCACTGAGCGACCGCAGGTGCACCTCGCCGCTCGTCAGATGGGCGGGTGCAAGGTTGAGCCCCTCGCGACACCACCGCTTCGCCTCATCGTATTCTTCGCGGTACCAATAGCTCACGGCCAGCTGCGCACACACCGTGAGCATCATCGTGCGGTGCGCGACTGTTTCGGCGGGTGACATTTCGTTGAGCCGCGTTGCCACCTGGTCGAGCATGCGCACGTAGACGTCGTCATCGCCTGTGAGCCTCGCCGCGGCGAGCCGCATACCCGAAGTGAGCAGACCAATCGGCCCAACTGTGTGACTCTGCGTACTCACTGACTTGTCTGCAATACCGCGCAGCTCAAACAGCACCCGCTCACGCCGCCCCCGGGGAAACGCGAACTCTTCAACGAGCGCGGCAAGGTGCAGTAGCGGGTAGCGCTTCTTCGCGCTGCTCGGGATCGCTCTGATCTGTGCTCTCAAAAGCGGCGCCGGATCAATGAAGTCCTCAGAGAACATCGTCACCATCAGTGAGTCGAGTGTGCTCCAATCGTGCAGGTCGAACGCCGCATACAGCGCCAGCCACGCCACCCCCTCGCGTGCCTCAGCATCGTCGGCCACAAACGCGTCTGCCCACACCGACACCTCACGCGCAGTCATCAGCTTTCTGCGGTGCGCCCACACCACGCCCCGCATAAACGGGTGTTGGTAGTACTGGCGCGTACCGCGCACGTGGCGCTGGTGCAGCAGATGGTGTGAAAGTTTTTCGAGAATCTCGTCTGCCCGCGCCGCTGAAATCTCGACGCCCGAGCGCATGTTGTTGCACGCGCGCATAAGCTGCCCCGGGTTGAGCTCTGGCAGCGCGGACGCAAACGTGAGCGCCGCGCGTGTAGCTGCATCAATTTCATCGATGCGTGGTAAGAGTAGCTCTTCACAGAACTGCACCATCTCTTGTTCGAGCGCCGCGTTGCTCCCCATGAAATTGGCCCGCGCGAGCAGTCTGTGCACGGCGGCCGGCCACCCCCGCGTCAATTCAAACACCCGCGTGGCAATGTCGGCGACCTGCTCTGTGAGACGTGCCCGCGCCAGCTGTAGCACCTCGTCTGCGGTAAACGCGAGCGCGCCGTCTGCGATCACGTGCATGGGCACCCGCACCCCGACCGCTGGCAGGTCGAGCTGCGCCACCTGGCTACCTACGACAATCACTCGTGCAAGCGTGATCGATTCGAGTAGCTCGAGCACCGCATCGTGCAGCGGGAACCCCGCGACTTCGTGCGCGTCATCTACTACAACGGTCACCGCCACACCCTGCGCCGCGTATCCCCTGGCAGATTCCAACAGATCGCGCCACCGTTCGGCCGTCGCATCGACGCCAGCGATCGTCAGGATGACATCGCCTGCGTCTCGACGGCGGGCGGCAAATTGGCGTGCCAGGGTCGACTTGCCCATGCCTTTGATGCCACGAATCACGAGCAGGGCGGCCTGTGCCACACGCGACGAGCTCAGCAGACGATCGCGCCGCAAAGTCGTGAACCGTGGTGACGACTGTTCGACGTTACTTGGCATGCTTGGCACCCTGTCTGTTCTCGCTGCTGTCGGTAATTGTTTTTGTACGTTTGTTGACTCTACGCACAATATAGAACGTCACCGCAGAACCTGCGGCAACGTACACGAGCCACCACGGAAAGCCGCCGGTGATTGTCTCTCCCGTGAGTTCCTGCCGCCCGTCGCCCTCGGGTGACGCAATGCGTGTGCCCGTGACAAGTAGCCGGTGGCTGTTCACGCCCACCGGGGTGCAAGTGATAAGCGATACCAGGTCGCGCCCCTCGAGCACCTGCAGCGCACGTGTGTCGTTGGGTTCGACGGTGCGCACCTGGTCGACGCGGTAGAAGTGTTTCTCGCCGAGCACCTCGACGGTAAACGTGTCCCCCAGGTTTGCGCGCAAAATGGGGGTGAAGAGCGCGGCGTGTGCAAGCCCCGAGTGCGCGGTAAGCACCGAGTGCGTTGACGGCCCACCCACCGGCAGCGATGAGCCGTACAGGTGCCCGGCCCCGCGCGAGATCACGTCGTCGTCGGTGCCGTGGTACACGGGCAGGGTGACGCCCAGGCGCGGGTAGCTGATGTTGCCGATCACGCCGTTGTCGCTCACGCGCAGCAACTGCTCGTAGCTCGCGTAGGCGTCACGCTCGGCTTCTTCGTCGTTCGTCGGCACCGCAAACGGGTCACGCAGCGGCCCACGAGGCATGCGCGAGTTGTATTCGTCAGCCAACAGCAACCGCTCAGAGCGAGCCCCTTCACTGAGTTCTTTGACGACGCCGGTGTACCCGGTGATCTCGTTGTTGTGGTTGCGTTCTGAGAACCAGTTCGCGGTGAGCGGGTACAGCAGAATGAGCAGCCCGCCGAGCAGCAAAAGGGCAACGATGAACCCCTGCACCCCACGTGGTCCGTGGGGTGCAGGGGGTGTCGTCACTGTTTGAGTGAGGGGTGTCACACGCTGCGCTTTCTACGCCCGAGCCTTCTTGCGCTTCGAGGCGACGACCAGGCCGCCGCCGATCAGCACGAGGCCTGCGATCGTGAACATCCACGTGCCCGCCGCGCCGGTGAGCGGCAGCTCGAACCCGGCATTGTGCGGCGCGTTCTCGATGACCGTGGTGCCAGCGGCGCCCACGACCTGGTTCGCCTGGTTAACGATCACGGGCACCGGGTTTGCGAGCAGCTCATAGCCGTCGGGCGACTCCACCTCGACGAGCCAGTACACGCGGTACTTGGGGTTGTCGTCTTCGCGCTCGTCGACGTCGCCGGTCTGGTCACCCGCCGCATCGATGTAGGGCAGCTGCGCCTCGCCGTCGGCGAAGTCGCTGTACCGCAGCCCCGAGATGCGCACGACGCCATCGCTGTCGGTCACAAACGTCGTTTCGCCGTTCACTTCGATGGGGTCCTGCTGCTGCAGGGCGGCCTGCTCTGACGCAAACACCTGAAACTTCGCGTCCTCGAGCTTCACACCAGGCTTACCCGCGGCGACCTTCTCGATCAAAATGTCACCCCAGCGGGTCTCGGGCTCGTTCGACTCGATCGGTCCGTCGGGTTCACCCGGCTCCTTGTCGAAAGAGCCCTCGTTCGGAAACACGATCGCCTTGTTCGTGATGGTGCCCACACCATTAGTGGCGTCGCCGTCAAGGTAGTTCACGGTGGTGCCGAGCACGAGCTGCACCTGGGCGCCGGGAATAGCGGCCGCCTGCCCGAGCTTTGCCAGGCCTGCGGGGGTGAACAGCACGGTCACCGTGTTGTCGTTCGTGCTGTCTGCGGGCGTGACCGTGTAGTCACCTGCGGCGAGCGCCGGCGCGCCCGCGCCAGTGAGGGTCACCTGTGCGCTCGCGTAGCCCAGGCGGGGGTCGAGCTTATCGGTGATCTTGTAGCCGGTGGGGGCGAGGAACGGTTCGCCTACCGCGGGCGGGCCCGCGACGTAGTCGGGGTTCGCGGTGCGGGGAATGTCACCCAGAATGGTCCACGCGATCGCGTCGCCCACGGCGACGCCCGCCTCGTCTTCGACGCTCTTCGTCACCTTGCTGGTCGAGTTCTTCGGGTAGACGTGAATGTCGTACATCCACGTGTCGAGGGCCTCGGGGTGTGTGAGCGGCACCGTCACCAGAAATGGCGCGGCCTTCGTGACGCCCGCGGGCGCCTGAGTCTCGGTCACGAGGTACAGGCCAATCGGCAGGTCAGCGAAGGTTGCGAGCCCGTCACCATCGGTCGTCTGTGCAGGGCCCACGGGGCTACCGATGGTTGCGGGCTGGCCATCTGATCCGGATCCAGAAACAGTGTTCGTCGCGGCGTCGTAGCTGATGGCGGCCGCGGCCTGCCAGCCGGCGTTCGTCGAGAGGTCGACGGTCTCGATGGGGCGCACCTCGAAGGTGACGCCCTCGAGCGCGGTCTTGCCGGTCATGTCTTGTGCGAGGCCGTTGCCGGGGGTTCCCGGGGTGTCGGGCTGCTCGTACTTGTGAATGTTGAGCGTGCCGGTCGCACCCGAGTCAGGGATGATCGGGTCAGCGTGAGCCGCAGTGGCACCGCCCACTGCGAGCAGCAGCGCGGTGGCCGCGGCGGCCGCGGTCGCGAGGAGGCCTCGCAGTTTCTTGGGGGATGACATGGTGTCCTTTCTTGAATAGTGGAAGTGGTCGCGGGGCGCTAGTGCGCGCCGGGTCGGTGGTGCATGCCAGGGCGGTGGTGCCCGCTGGTGCGGCGTCGGTGCGCGAAGCGGGCGCCGACAATGCCGCAGGCGGTGAGCAGCAGTGCGCCCCACACGAGCTGCGGACCAAACACCGTGCCCGCCATGGGGAGCGGCAAGAGCTTGGGGTCGTACACCTGCATCAGCCAACCCGTCTGCATGACACAGGCGGGCTGCCCGGTCTTGGGCGGCTGGTTGGGGTTTTCGCAGCGGGGCAAGAACTCGCCGTTGGTGCCGGCGGGGTCGTAAATGCCGAGCTTGCCGCCGCCGAGTCCCGTCGGGTCGTTCGGGTCTTCTGACCCGACGCGAAACTTAATCGGTTCGGCGAGCAGTTGGTGGCCCGTGGGCGCCCCCGTTTCGAGCAGGTAATAGTCGCCCTCGGGCAGGTTGTTGGCGTGCCAGCTGCCGGCTCTTTGGCCGTCGCTGTTGTCGATGTGCGCGAACCACTCACCGCACATGGGCACGTAGCCGTCGTTTGCGGCGTTCCACTGGCTGATTGCTTCGAGCGTGTTCGCGTAGCCCGGGGCGTACCTGTTCCAGTCGGGGGTGCCGCCTGTAATCCACGAGCCCTGCCACAGCGGCGGAGTTTGGCTGGGCGGGCCCGGGTTGTACTCGGTGCGGCACAGGTACTGCGAGGGGTTCTCGCTCATCGCACCGCTTGCGAGCACGTCACGAATCTCGAAGGTCGCGTCGGCGAGGTTCCACTCGACCGAGTTGGGGTCGTTTGGGTCACTGCCCGTCGAGTTCTTTTGCACGTGAAAGTACGAGTCCATGAGCCGGTGCATCGTCTCGCAATCCTCGGTAAACGTGTCGGGTTTGCCCGTGATGCACTCGTTGGGTTCGACGGTCTCCGACTGACCGGTCGCATAGTTGTTGAAGATGGCGAGCGGCTCTGCTGCCACGTCGTGGCCGTCTTCTTGCCACTTGTTGTGCGGGTTCTGCGGGTCTGCAGGGTGGCCGACTTTGACCGCGTAGTTCACGTCTGCGCGCACCGCGTTTTGGGGCATGTCAAACGGCAGTGTCGTGAGGCTCCAGCTGCCGTAGCGCGGGTCACCGGGGTGCGCCGGGTCTTCGGTGTGGCTGGGCACCGGCACGTAGCTACCGTCGTAGCTGAGCGTCTGCGGGTGGCCACCGCCTGGCCCGGGCGCCGGGCCCTCTTTGATCGATCCGTCGGGGTGCAAGAGGTTGCCCTGCGCGTCGAGCAGCCTGATGCCGTGCACGGCGGGCACGAGCGTGGGGGCCTGCGGGTCCCAGTATGCGACCGCCATCACCTCAGAGATGTCGTCGGTGATGACGACGTCTTCGAGGCCCTCTGAGTTCGTCGCGGTAGCAACGACCTGATAGTAGACGTTGCCACCCGTGTGCAGCCACGCGCCGTCTTGCGGCTGCGACTGTTTGTGAATGCTCCAGCTCGGCACCGGGTGATCGGTGCAGGTGGGGTCGTCGGTCTCGCACTCAGCGGGCGGCTCCTCGCCCTTTTCGGTTAAGAAGTTACGCAGAAGGTAGCCGGTCGTGGCGCCTGCGCTTGTGCCTGTGTCGTCATCGCGGCGGTCGCCCGCGGCGTCGCTGTTGGCTTTCACCGTGACGCTAAACCACACCGTGCGCGTCTTGCCCGCCGGCACCTTACCCGTGATCGCGATGCGCTCGTTCGCGAGCTGCACGTCGGCGGTCACACCGGGGCTGAGCGGTGCTGTCTGGTTCGCGGGCAGCCCGGTCTCGGTGCCGTCGCCGTAGCGCAGCGAATCCGCCACGTAGTTGGCGTCGTCGAGAACGTCGGATAGGTGATCGATGTGGTCAATGGGCGCGTCGAGCGTGCCCTTCGTGTTATCGAAGGTGAGCTTGTACGACACCGTTTGGCCGGCCGTCACCTTGCTGCCCGACTCTGGGTCGGCGCTCTTCGATATCTCGAGCTTGGGTTTCTTCGCCTCGTTCGTAAACACGCAGGTGACGGCGTGGCCGTCGGTGTAGAGCGACGCGGGGAACACGAAGTCGTAGGCGCCGGGTGTGCCCGGCACCGGGGTGGTTGTGATGGACTCGGTGCCGGTCGGCGAGCTGCACTCAAGGGTGTGATCGTAGAGCGCAGCCTGGCTCACCGGCAACCACTCTTCACGCACACGATAGGTCGCTTCTGAGAGCACCGGCTCGGGACCGACGATCTCGTTCTGCAACCCCGTGGCCGTACCCGTCGTGGTGGCGGTGCCGAGCGATACTTGCCCGGCGCCCGGCTCGTACAGCGCGCTCAACCGAAACTGGTCGGCGTTGTTGGCCCGGTCGATCACGTTCTTCTTGACGGTGAGCGTGGGCGGCGTCATGCACGATGCCAGGTCGATGAGGTTGCCCGTCACGTTGTTCGGAGTTGTTGTACCGCCGAGCACACCGAAAGTGAACGGGTTGACCATGCGCTGCATGTTGTCTTGTTCAAGGATCAGCTTGCCATTGCCGGTAAATGCAATACCATTCATGGCTTTGTTGCTTGGCGGTGTGAGATTCGTAATACCGGCGGTCGCGTTGAGGGCTCGTGGTTCATCCGTTTGGGCAATCGCCTGTTCAATGTCTTGGTGGGTCACGACCGCGGTGCGAGCGATCGAATCGTTGCTCACGGTGAGCAGCAGGTTACCGTCGCCGTCGAAAGCGAAATCGCCGTTCAGGCTGCCTGGACTCACATTGAGTGACCCCGGGCTCGGGTTCTTGATGTCTACCACCGCGATCTTGCGCGCGGTTGAGCCCGGAGCAAATCGAAACAAGTGCAGTGCGATGTTTCTGTTGGCTCCACTTCCAGACCCCGTTCCCTGCCCGTAGTAGCCCCAGTAGAACGAACCGTCGCCGGGGTTCACCGCGCCTGCCACGATGGTATGCACGGTTGTCGTGGGCCAGTCGAGCGGAAACCTAGTGACCACCCGTGTGAGCTGGTTCTGCGTTGGCGTCGGGTCAAGTTCATACCGGTACACGTCAGCGTAGGCCGTGCCTGTGCCGTTTGAGTTCGTGCGCTGCGCGGTGAAATAGAAAACACCATTGCGACTCACACCGAGGGCGTTCACGCTGCCTCCGTCAGTCAGCGAGAGCGAGCCCGAGGCCGGAAACCTGGTTGGGTTTGCGGGGTTCACCGTGCTCGTCGAGTCGTTGAACGAGAGCTTGCGAATAATGGCGCCGCCGCTGGTCGGCCGGTCTAGTGCGTAGTAGGAATTGGGACTAGCCTGACAAAAGTCGTCGATCGCCATGGGTGAGATGCCGCTGTCGCGAGCCGCTGGGCCTTCGCGCCCTGCGAGCTCGCTGCTGCCGCTACTCTCTTCGCCTTCGTTGCTTGCATCGTCATCGGCATCAGCACCAGCACCAGCACCAGCATCACGAGTGTCGTCGCTTTCACGGCCATCGGCCGCATCATCACTCGTGCCCTGCTCGGGGTCTGTGCCTGGCGCTGGCGCGTCTGTCCCTACTTCGGCGCCCGCCTCGGCCCGCGCTGCGGTCGTTCCGTCGAGCACCGTCGCGGGCACCGCCAGCCCCAGCACGAGACCCAGCGCGATCGCGGCGCGCACCGCACGCGCGGCCCCCACCGCCCCAGCTCTAGCTCTCACTGGCCTCACCCGCGACTTCATACAGCTCCCTCGTAGACGACTGCTCCTCTCTTTCCATCCTCAGCACCAACTAACGCCAACAACCGCCGGGCATAGAAATACCCCCCAGGCCTCCCCTAAAGAGGAGATATCTGAGGGGTATTCCCGCGCAAACCAGCAGGCCCGCTACTGCACGGCGAACCGTTCTACGCGCAGCACGCAGTCATAGGCATCGCCGTCTAGCTCTGCCTGCGTCTGCCACTTGGCCGTCGTGCCGGGCGCGACCTCGGCGAGGTCAACCTGCACGAGGCCCGCGGTGTCACGGCTCGCATTGAACGCGACGTACAGGCGGTACGCCTGAGCTTCGTCGGTGGGGTTCGTTACCGTGCCCTCTCCCACCCAGGTCTCACCGTCTGCCTCGCAGCGTGTCACCTCTGCGTCGTCAGCAGCCCCAACAAAACCCTCAATCGAGCCCTGCTGGTCGGTCACCTCGATGATGCTGCCGCTCTTCTTCGCTGCCGCTTCGGGGCTGCCCCCGGCCGCCCCTCCCCCACACGCGGTGAGAGAGAGGGCGGCCAGGGAGAGCGCCAGCACTCCGCCGAGCTTCAGCTTCATGCCTGCTGCTTCCTACTGCGCGCGGCAAGAACCACACCGGCGCCAAGCAGCAACAGGCCCAGGCCACTCGCGAGGCCCAGCAGCGGGGCGCTGCCGCCGGTCACCGCAAGCGGTGCACTCGGCTTGCCCGTCTTGAGCGTTACCGCGTCAACGTCGCTCACCGACTCGCCGCCTACGGGGTCGCCCCCGAGTGCGGTGTAACCGAGCACAGAAGCGTCGTTGACGACAGATCCGGCCTTGACGTCAGCCGCGGTGAGCACATAGCTCGCCGTGGCCGTCACTGCCTCGCCCGGAGCGAGCGCGCCCGCCTCACCCGGCCACTGGTACGTGAGCTTCGACAGGCCCTTGAGCTTGTCGCTGATCTCGACACCGTTGAGGGTGACGTTACCCGTGTTCGTGGCCACAAAGTTGTACTCAACCTTGTCGCCAGCGAGGCCCTTGCCCGTCACTTTGCCGGTCTTCACCAGGTCGATCGCGGGCTGCGCCGCGAGCGGCGTCTTGACCGTGTCGACAGCGCTCACCGGTTCCTGCGGCTTCGGTGTGTTCGGGTGTTCCGGATCATACGTGGCGGGCGGTGTACCGATAATGGTCGCGGTGTTATTCACCTGACCAGCATCGACGTCAGCCTGCGTCAGCGTGTATGGCGCTGTCGCCGTGACCTGCTCGCCCGGTGCCAGCACACCCTCGGCGCCAGGCCAGGTGTAGCTGATCTCGCCGAGCCCCGGCAGCGGGTCACTGATCGCGACGTCGCTGAGGGTGACATTGCCCGTGTTGGTGCCCGTAAGTGAGAAGGTGACGCTGTCACCCGCGCGCGCATGGCCATCGAGCTTGCTGGTTTTCACCAGATCGATCGATGCTGCAGGCGTGACCGGCACGATCGCGTCGTCGGTCACCGGGGGCAGCGGAGCCGGGGGCTCCTCGCCTGGAACTGTCGGGGGCACACCCGTCACGCTCGCCTCGTTGACCACCTTGCCCGCGTCGACGTCAGCCTGCGTGAGCTCGTACGGCGCTGTCGCCGTCACCTGCTCGCCCGGTGCCAGCACACCCTCGGCGCCAGGCCAGGTGTAGCTGATCTCGCCGAGCCCCGGCAGCGCGTCACTGATCACGACACCGGTGAGGGTGACGTTGCCCGTGTTCGTTGCCACGAGTGTGTACAGGACGGGTTCGCCCGCCTTGTCGTCGCCCGTGAGCGCACCCTGCTTCACCAGCTGCAGTGCGGGCCCCTGCGGGGTCGGCACAAACGCCGGATCTTCATCGGTGACCGGTTCGCGCGGCGTGCCGGGGCCCTCGGGATCCTCGGGGTTGTAGCCGTTTGGCGGCGTACCCGCAGTGGTGGCAAGGTTTGCCACGCCGCCCGCGTCGATATCGGCCTGCGTCAATATGTACTGCGCTGTCGCCGTGACCTTCTCGCCCGGGGCCAGCACGCCGTCAGCGGTCGCGTCCGACCAGTCAAAGACGAGCTCTGACAGGCCTGCGAGGGGGTCGCTGATGGTGACGTTCGACAGGGTCGCATCGCCAGTGTTGGTGGCGATAAAGGTGTAGGTCACCGTCTCGCCTGCGGCAGACGTGGCGTCGAGCGCACCCGTCTTTTCGAGCACGATCGCGGCGCGGGGGTCGAGCAGGGTGACCCGCTTACCCTCGTCGTCGACCGGCTCGCGCGGCATGCCCGGCCCCTCGGGATCCGCGGGGTCGTAGGCGTTGGGCGGTGTACCCACGGTCGTTGCGGTGTTGTCGACGTGACCGCTGTCGACATCAGCCTGAGTGAGCGTGTAGAACGCCTCCGCCGTGACCTGCTCACCCGGGGCGAGCTCGCCCTCTACTGCCGCTTCAGACCAGTCGAAGACCAGCGCCGAGAGGCCCGGCATGGGATCGGTGATCGTGACATCGGTGAGGGTCACATTGCCCGTGTTCGTCGACACGAACGTGAAGCGCACCTGGTCGCCCGCCTTCGCATCTCCCTCAAGCGCGCTCGACTTGACGAGTTCGATGGAGGGGTCTGCTGCGATGGGCAGCGTAACGTCATCTTCAACGGGAGGCAACGCCGGCGGGGTCTCGCCACCCGGCGGGGTCGGCGGGGTGCCGGTCGCGGTCGCCACGTTGTCGAGGTGGCCGCTGTTCACATCAGCCTGCGTCAGCGTGTACACACCGGTCGCAGTGACCGTCTGACCCGGTGCGAGCACACCCGCTGCCGCGGGCCACTCACCGAACACGAGGTCGACGCCAGCGGTCGCCAGCATCTCGTCGGTGAGGGTCACACCGCTGAGGGTCTGGTTGCCCGTGTTCTCGAGCACGAACGTGTAGGTCACCGTTTCACCGGCAGCCTGCTCGCCGTCGAAGTCGCCCGTCTTCGTGAGCGCAAGCGCCGGGGCGACGACCGGGTTGACGATCTCGCTGTCGCTGTCGTCTACCGGATCCTGCGGGGTGCCCGGCCCGTTCGGGTTCTCGGGGTCGAACGCGTTCGGCGGTGTACCCACAACAGAAGCGGTGTTGGGCACCGAACCGTTGTCGATATCTGCCTGAGTGAGCGCGTAGGTTGCGGTGCCCGTCACAGACTCTGCCGGATCAAGCTGCCCCTCGGTAGCGGCCGTGGACCAGTCAATGTCGATTGCCGACAGGCCCGCGAGCGGGTCACTCACCGCAACGTCAGTGAGCTGCACGTTGCCAATGTTTGTCACCACGAAGGTGTACCCAACAGTGTCGCCGGGCTGCGAAGCCGCGCCAGCGTTGTCAACCAGGGATCCGGTCTTCACGATTTGTATCGCGGGAGCCTGGGTCACCGAGACGAGGTGCCCATCGGTGTCAGTTACCGTTTCACCGGGGGTAGCGGGTGCCTCGGGGTTCTGCGGGTCCAGCTTCTCAGGGCCAGTGCCCTCTGTGGATGCGAGGTTGACGACCGCACCAGCGTTGCGGTCGGCCTGCGTCACAGCGTAAGTCGCTGTCGCGGTAACTGATTCGTTAGGCGCAAGCACCCCTTCGGCTGCAGCGGTCGACCAGTCGTAGCTGAGCGCCGAAAGCCCGTCGAGCGGGTCCGTGATCGACACACCGCTAAGCGTCACGTTACCCGTGTTGGTGGCAGTGAACGTGTAGGCCACGGAGTTCTCGTCGACGGCGAGCACGCCCGTCTTTTCAAGGGTGATCTCGGGTGCCTGCTCAGCGCCCTCGATAGTGACCTTGGCCGGCGGCGTCGTTACGGGCGGGCTCGGTACTTCAGGATCCGGCCCGATAGGCGGTGTGCCCGTGGCCGTGGCCGCGTTGAGCACAAAGCCGCGGTCGACATCAGCCTGTGTGGCCGTGTAGGTCGCGGTGCCCGTAGCCGTCTGGGTCGGAGCCAGTACGCCTGTGGTGCCAGGCCAGGTGTAAGTAATCGCCGAGAGGCCCGCGAGCGGGTCCGTCACGCCCACGCCGGTAAGCGTGACGTTGCCGGTGTTCTCAAGCGTAAACGTGTAGGTGATCAGATCGCCTGCAGCGTACGTCGCCTTGTCTGCGCTCTTAGCGAGGGTGAGACCAGGCGAGTGCCCCGGGCCGTCGATCGTGACGGCGTCGGTGTCGGATACGACTTCGTCGCTGGGCGAGGTTCCCTCAACCTTTGCGTCGTTGAGCACGAATCCGCGGTCAACGTCGGCCTGTGTGGTCGTGTACGTTGCCGTCGCCTGCGCGGTAGCGCCCGGAGCGAGGGTGAGCGTGTTGCCTGCCTCGTTCGGGTTGTCGTTCGGGGCGCCAGGCCAGTCCACGTATGTGAGATCGGTGAGACCCGGGAGTGCATCGGTGAGCGTCACATCGGTGAGGGCAACCTCGCCGGTGTTCTCGATGTCGAACGTGTACTCGACCTCGGTGCCCACAGCATCAAAGGTGGCCGTGTTGGCCGTCTTCGTCAGTGCAATTTCGGGGTCGGCGCACGCAGTCCAGTTGAAGGTTACCTTGCCGTTGTTACCTGGACCGGCAGAGACCGAGTTCTCGGGGCCCAGGGTTGATACGACACTGCTCGCAGACGCAGCGACCCAGCTTGCACCGCCACCCCCACCGCCAGCACCAATACCCCTAGTGTGTGCATTGCCGGCACCGTTTTCCCATGTGTCGGTACCGCCACCGCCGCCAAAGTAGCCGCCGCCACCGCCACCCCCCGTGTCAGCCTTATCGCCTCCACCAGGCGGAACCGGGTTGATGCCGCCAGCGCCGCCCACGCGCCCTACTCCCGGCTGCCCGAGAATACTTGTCGCGTACGCAGAATTGAGTTTGTTGTTGGTGTCGGTGTAGACGCCACCATCGCCGGGAGCGGTGGCTTGACCCCCCTGGCCGCCACCGGGAATCATGGTCGGATCGTTGTTATAAGGGCTGCTGCCGCGATTTGATGAGTCGCCGCCGTTTGCGCCGTTCGCGCCCAGTGCCACAACGCCCACGGTCGCTACAAGCCCGCCGTCGCCGCCGAACCCGCCATTGAGCAGGTGGCCGCCACCGCCGCCACCGCCACCGCCTGCCACGATGGCTTCTGCCCCGTCGAGGCTCACACTGGTGAGGCCGCCACCGCCGCCGCCGTGGTGCAGGTCGCCGAGCCCACCGGCGCCGCCGGTGTCAGTGCCGCCAGCGTTGCGCCAGTTCGGCACTTGGTTTGAGTGGCCGAGAGCTCCACCGCCCCCGCCCACAAATCCGCTCAATACGGTATCTGCACTCACATTGAAAGTGGCAGAAATCTGGGCACCGAGACCGCCGAGAGGTTGGCTAGCAGGGCTACCGTTGAATCCCGGGTTACCGCCACCGCCGCCCAGGGCGACAACCTCGACCGAACAGACGTTGTCGGGCACAGTGACACCTGCGAACGCGCCCGTCGCCGAGATGACGGTCGGCGCCGGGTCGTCGGCGGCGTAAGCTGCCCCCAACCCCAGGTCGCCCACGACGAGCGATCCGGCCAGCACAGAGGCCGTGGCGACAAAGCTCGCGGCCTTCTTTGCTGTGCCGCGCAGAGATCGTGCCTGCCGCGTCGCAGCCGCTTCGGCGTCGACGCCGGGCGACCCAAATTTATTGCGTTGTGCGGTCATGATTGCGGGTTCACCCCCACAGATTGAATACGCATCGGTAACTCACTTTCGTCAGTGATGTATCGGGTTGAGCACGCGGTGCCGTCATGCGAGACAGCCCCGTAGATAGACGCACCCATCTCGCAACGCTAGAAACATGGGCGACTATCGTGGGGCGAGGCCCCCCAATATCCCCCAGCACCCCCGCAGATCCCCTAATAAACACGGTGCGCGAGCGGGAACTTCGCTATGTCAACGGATAGGCTGCAATTGGGAAGGACATACGGCTTCACAGTTGGGGGACATAGAAGCTGGCTAACCGAACGGGGAACAGCTACGTGTACAACGATTGGGCGACTGAGTCGTCTGCGCCGGTGGGCGAACTCTCAGAATTTGTGCAAGAAATTGAGCGCGCGCATGCCGCGGGTGACGTGCGTGGGGCGCAGGCGCTTATCGAGCAGAGTCTGCTCGCCACCTGGTTTGGATTTGAGCATTCAAGGCTCGTGCGTATCCTGACTCCGATCGTCGACGCTGGGGCGCCGCGCTCGAGCGTCGCCGTCGCGCTGTACTCTTTCATCACACTCACCAATGCGGGCAGCTTGAGCCAGCTGGACGCACTTCGTGGGCTGCAAAATACTGACACACCCGAGGCTCAGCTGCTGCTACAGCTGGCCGCCATGCTCGACCAGCGGCTGCGAGGTCACTCAGTCGCAGCGCTCGCGCACCTTGACCCGCTATCGGCCGCGGTCGGACGTGTGAGACCGCTGTTTGACTCCCGCGATGAATGGGGCCTGTTTACTGCGGTACACGCTGGCATCACCGCGATGCTCGCCGGAGACTTTCAACGCGCCCTACACGCGTTCACGCGAGCCCAAATGCACGGTATTGTGCCGAGCCTCGCCTTCTTGCACCGCGAAGCATACGTGCGGGCGGCGATGATCCACGCGGCGTTTGGCGACCCCGCGCGGGCTCGTCTGCTACTCATGCAGGCCGATCGCGTGCCCCGCACCGGCAGCTGGGCCGAGGCCAGCATTGACGCTGGTGCTGTGTGCGCTCGTGTGATGATCGAAACCGAAGATTTTGAAACGGCCGCGCGCACGCTCGACGAGGTCGATATGCGAGACATCGGTGAGCTGTGGCCCTTCTTTATCGTTGCGCTGCAGTACTCGCTCGAACGAGTCGGTGCCGGCGGCGAAGTGCGAGCCCGCGTTGAACTCTTCGACACGTTTCCTATCCCCAAAGTTGACGGTGAGGGGTTCGGTGGCAGTGTCATTCCGGTCACCCTTGCCTCTGTCGAACTGCAGCAGGGTTGTTTGCGGCGGGCCTGGCAGCATCTTGAACGCGCAGATGCGACGGTTATCAGCACACGGGTATTTATCGCTATGCTGCACGCCCACGAGGGCAACGCTCAAGAAGCCATCGCTGCTGCTCTCTCGGCGCGGGAGGCGACGAGGGGCCTGCGCAAACTCGAGATGTTGCGCTTATCTGCGCTCGCGTCCGCATATGAGTCGACGGGACGACACGCAGAACTCAAGCTCACCCTGTCGCAAGCGCTCGAACTACCGAACGGTCTCACTGCACTTGAGTGCCGGGTGTTCTCGGGGGCGGTGAACGACTACGCGCGCGACAACTTTGCGCTCTGGCCCGCCCTTGACACGACCGTGCCGGTGTTCTCGGGCCGTGAGCAGCCAGCTATTTCGTTCTCCCCCGAAGCCCTCGAGCTGCTCGCGTTGCTCGCTCAAGGCCAGACCCTCCATAGTGTCGCTGAAGAGCTCTTCGTGCCACTGCCCGCTATCACGGCGCTGCGCGCGCAGATCGCGCAGGGACTCGGGCACCCTGAGCACGTTTCAGATGACCTGCTCGTGCTCAGCGCCCAGGATCATGGGATCATCTAGCGCTTGCGGCGCTTAGGCGGTGCGAACAGCACCCAGCCCACGGCGGCAGAACCACCTACAAACCACACTGCCCACCAAGGGAACCCGGCACGCAAACCATCGCCCGCAATCGCCTCGGCACCCGCCTGCGGAGCGTCGGCGATGCGCACCGCGTGCACGAGGAAGCGGTGGGAGTTGATGCCGATGGGCGCGCAGGTGAAGAGCGTGACGCGGTCTTCACCCTCGGCAATGTCGAACTTCGCGTCTTCGGGCAGCACGGTCTCGACCGCCTCGACCCGGTAGAAGTGGTCTTCGCCGAGCACTGAGATCCAGAACTCGTCGCCCACCTTCGCTTTCAAAAGGTCGGTGAAGAGCTTCGACTGCGGCAGCCCCGAGTGCGCGGTGAGCACCGAGTGCGTCGACGGGCCACCCACCGGCATTGACGTGCCAAACATGTGGCCGACGCCCTTCGCGATCGTCTCATCGGCGGTGCCGTGGTAGATGGGCAAACCGATGTCGAGTCGCGGGTAACTGAGCGTGCCAATCGCGTTCGTGCCACTGATGCGCAGCAGGTCGTCATACGCCTCGTAGACCGCGGTACGCGCGGCCTCATCAGGGTTCTGCGCGATGTAGGGGTCTGTGAGCGGGCCCGGATCAAGGGTGTCATTGTAAGCGTATGCCGCATCGAGAATGCGCTGCTTCTCTGCGTCTGGAGTCTGTGCAACGCGGTCGACGTAGCCCGAAATCTCGGCGTTGTGGCCGAGCCGCGCAAACCAGCTCGCCGCGTCGGGGTAGACGAGCAAGCCAATACCCAGCATCGCGAACACCTGCAGCACGATGTTCCAGGCGAGGCGCTTGCGCTGCTTGGGGGTGCGCTGCTTTGTGAGGCCGCTCTGGGCGGCCTGCTGCGTGTGCTCCGTGACGCCGGGCTGCTGCGTCACTCTGATTGGGTCTTTTCGGCGTCGTCGATGAGCTCGTCTTCTGGCTCTTCTGCGGGGGTGCGCTTGCGGCGGGCAATCATGAGCCCAACACCGCCGCCAAAGAGTACGAGTGCGAGCACCAGAATGCCCGTCACCTGGCCGCCGGTGATGGGCAACCCGCCGGGGGTTTCGCCGCCGTTCGCGTTGCCGTTCGCGCCAGCGCCAGCGCCGCCCGCGCCGTTATCGCCCGACCTCGTCAGGTACACCTCAGCGACAGCGGGCGTGAGAATCGAGGTCGAGAGCACCTGCATTGCGAACGGCTCGTTCGAGCCCGTCCAACCCGCCGGAATCTGTGTGAGCGCCGCCCAGTAGTCGCGTATGCGGGGGTCGCCGGGGGCGAGCTGCACGCCGTTTTCAAAGTTCGACAGGCGCAGGCAGTCGATCAGCACTTCGCCGTTGTTATCGGTGATCCACGAGGTCTGCCCGCCGCACTCGATGGGGTTGATGCCCTTCGCGGCGTCTTCCTTCGTGCGGTAGATCTGCACGGTCGCGCCGGGAATGCGGTTGCCCGGGTTGCCCTTCTCTTCGACGATCACGAGCAGTGCACCAAACTTGACGCTCGCGGTGCTGCTGAAGAACTGGTTCGCGTCGATCGCGGCTTGGCTCGGCAAGAGCCGCATCTCGTTCGTGTATTCACCCGGCGCATCGTTGTGCACAACGGTGCGGTAGCCGAGCGTCACCTCGGCGCCGGGGTCTGTGGCCTTGGCCGCAGCGAGCTTCTGCCGCCCGGCCGCGGTAAAGACCACCTCGATCGCTTCGCGGCCGTCAATGGTCACGGCGTTCACGGTGTAGTCGGTGCCCGCGACGAGCGTCGCACCGGCCCCGCCAGCACCGCCCACGCTCGTAAGGCTCACCGTCGTGTCACTCGCGTTGCCCACGAGCTTGAGACCGGGGTCGATCAGGTTCTGAATGACGTAGCCGTCGAGGGCGCTCGCCGCTCCCCCGCCGCCCACCGCCCCCAGCGTCGGAATTGTTGCGACCGGCCGCCACGTCACCGGGTCCTGGCACGCCCACACGTCTTCGTCGTTCACGTGCAGCACCGTGCCCGCGCCGATGTTCTGGTTCTTGGGGTACACATGCACGGTGTCGAGCCACGAGTTACCCGTATCGGGGTTCGTGAGCGGCAGCACGACGAGAAACGCCTCGGCGCCAAAGAACCCCGCGGGGGTCACCGCCTCGCGCACGAGATACAACCCCGCGGCAAGCCCCGCAAGCGTCGCGTTGCCCGCCGCGTCGGTCGTGGCTTCCGCCTGTGCGGTCGCCCCGCTCTGCGCGATCTTTGTCGCCGCTTCTTGCGCTGTCGTCTCGGCGGCGAGCTGCTGCCCGGTGTTCGTCGTGACGTCAATGCCCGGCACTCGGGTGGCCGCGAATGTCGCCCCCGGCACGGGATCGGTCGCGGGCAGCGCGGCCGCATCCAGCGGCAGCCCGGTTGCCGGGTCGCCCGGCGTGGCCGGCTGCTCGTACTTGTGCACTTCGATCGTGAACGGCCCGGTCGGCATCGCGGTCGCGGGCAGCGCGGTGCCAGGCAGAGCGCTCGCGACCGGCCCGGCCGATGACAGCATCACCGCGGTGACAAGCGCTACGGCGAGCAGGGCGGTGAGGTTCTTCGCGATCCGGATCATGGCGTAGCTTTCTTGGGGCGCGGTGGGGCGAACAGCAGGTATGCGGTGGCGGCGGAGCCACCGGTAAAGATGAGGACCCACCAGGGGATTCCGGCGTGTTTGCCGTCGCCCGCGATCGCTTCGCGGCCGCTGGATTCTGCGGGGGGCGCGATGCGTTCGCCGCGCACGAGCAGCCGGTGCGAGTTGATGCCGGTGGGGGTGCAGGTGATGAGCGTGACGTAGTCGTGGCCGTCGACGATGCGCAGCCCCTCGGTTTCTTCGGGCAGCACGGTGTCGATCTGGTCGACTTTGTACCAGTGAGTTTCGCCGAGCACCTGCACGGTGAAGGTGTCGCCTATTTTGGCTTTTGGCAGGTCGGTGAAGAGGTTCGCGTGCACGAGCCCCGAGTGGCTTGTGAGCACCGAGTGGGTGGATGGGCCGCCGATGGGCAGCGATGAGCCGTAGAGGTGGCCCGCGCCCTTCGTGAGCACATCGTCTGAGGTGCCGTGGTAGACGGGCAGCCCGATGCCGAGGCGCGGGTAGGTGAGCTCACCCATTACATTTGTGCCCTGCACCCGCAAGAGTTCTTCGTAGAGCGCGTAGGCGTCGGTGTCTTCGCTGGCCTGCTCGTCTTGAGCGGGGGTAGTGTACGGGTCGCGCAGCGTGCCCTGGGGCATGTGCTCGTTGTAGTTTTGAGCGATTTCGCGCGCTTCTTCGAGGTCTTGTGACGGCGCTTTTTTGACGCTCTCGGTGTAACCCGAGACCTCGGCGTTGTGGTTTATCGTGGCGAACCAGTCGGCGGTGCTCGAGTAGACGAGCGCGCCGATGCCCGCCATCGCGAGCAGCTGCAGCGCGATGGGTACGGCAAGTCTTCTGCGCACACGATTGGGGGTGGCCCGGTCAGCGCGCGGGTCGCTCGGTTCGTTTGGTGGGCCTTGCGGCTCGCGTTCGAGTGTGGCGTGTGTCACGGGTCACCCCCTTTCGTGTTACGGAGAAATCATGCAGTGTGCGCAAGCAACCTTACGGTCATCCTGCGCAAGCGACCATACGGTCATCCTGCGCAAGCGAAGCGAGTCGCAGGATCTACTGCGCGGCTTCCTCGCTGCGGCGACGGCGCGCGACCACCAGCACGATGGCCAGAATCGCGATACCACCGATGGTGAGGAACGCGGTGCCCATGCCACCGGTGAGCGGGAGCGCGAAGCCAGCGTTCTTTTCAACGTTGACGATCTTGGTCAGTGCTGTTGCATTCACAAAAGCCCCGTTGCCGTCAATTGCAGGTTTGCCGCTTGCGTCGACCTGCACCTGCGTCACCTTGGATGCGCCGTTCTCGTCCACTTCAACGACCACGGGAATCGGCTGCGCCAGCAGTTCGTATCCGGTAGGCGCCGCTGTCTCCGTGACCCAGTACACAGTCCAGTCGGCCTTACTCGTGATGAGTGCGCCGTTCGCGAAGTTCGATGCGCGAAGACCCGAGAACGATACGGTCGCGTTTGCTCCAGCGCTCGTCTGCTCACCGATGAGCCCGGTACCCGAGCCTGCTTCGGCATCAGACTTCGCCGTGAACACCTTGAACTTTGCACCCGTCAACGCTTCACCACCGGGTGTTTGCTTGTTGAAGGACAGAACGCCGTAACGCACGGCCACCGGCGTTGACGTGAGCCCCGTAGCTTCGTTGTTCACCTTGACCGTAGCGGTGTTAGTCACCACTTCGCCTGCGGCGCTCGACTTCGCACTCGTCGTGTGCGTGACCGAAACTGTGTTGGCAGCGTTCGTCGCTGCAGCCTGGAGCTTCGCCAGGCCATCAGCGTTGAACACCACGGTTGCAGTGCCCGTGACGTGGTAGTCATCAGTCGAAGCATCTTGCCCTGCAACGAGCGTGGTCGATCCAATTTTTACGACGGTGCTGACGTAGTTGAGGTGAGTAGACAGCGTGTCTTCGATTACGTACGAGGTGGGCGCCAGCCAAGCCCCGGCGGTGGCGCCGGGCAGGCGTGGGACACCGCTTTCGATCGTCCACTCAAAGTTCGTCCCGATCTGTCGCACGCTAGAGTCAGCCACAGTCTTCACCGGGGCGTTAATCTTCGCGTTCTTGGGGTAGACGTACACGTCATACACCCAAGCACTTTGGTTTGTTGGGTCGGTCATAGGCAGCGTGACAAGGAAGGGCACAGCGGGCGTGACACCAGCAGGTGTACCGGTCTCAGTCACCAGATACAGGCCAATATCCATGCCCTGGAAGGCCGCGTTGCCGCCATTCTTCGGCACACCGGTGTTGTCGGTTGTACCCGTTGCCCCGGGGGTCTGCAGCCCCAGTACGGTGCCACTGGCCTGGTCCAGAACCTGCGGGTTTGTTCCGCCTGCGCCGTATGTCAGGGTGGCCTTCTGTGCAGCCTGCCAGCCAGCGTTCGTCGACAGGTCGATGCCCTGAACTTTCTGCACCGTGAAGGTCACACCCGAGATCGCAGCGGATCCAGCGGGCCAGTTCTGCGATGTCACCTGAGCGCCGTTTGCGTCCTCCGGGTCACCAGTCGGTGTTGACAGCTTGGTGATGTGCAGATTGCCCTTTTGGGTTCCACTCGGAATAGTTGGTGCAGCCTGCGCTGCTGCTGCGCCACTGAAGGCAAGTGCCGCGGCGACAACGAATGCACCGACACTCGCGACAATGCCGCGCCTTCCGCTGTGTTGTTTCATGATTTCTCCTTTGTACTGAAACAAGCTAATTAAACTTTTGAGTCGTTGAAGTCTGTTTGCGGCGGCGCCACCAGAGCACCCCCGCGAGGGTGGCCACGAAGGTCACCGCACCGCCGATCGTGAGAAGCATCGTGCCGCTACCGCCAGTGAGCGGCAGGGGCTTCAGCTTCGCGTCGAAGATGGGAGCCGTCCACCCCGTCGGCATCACGCAGGCGGGTTGGTTGTTGGCGGGCAGCGCCCAGGCGTCTGCGCACTGAACCCTGAGGGCTTCACCGCCAGCGCTCGAGCCAGGCATCCCTGTGATACCTGCTGCAGATTCTCCTGCTCCGACCACGGGCATCGAGAGCCTGCCCTGGTAGTCGTACCAGGCAGCACTACCGGGTGCCACTCCCGCAGGGGCGGGCGAAGGAGTTGGTGCGGCCGGCGCGACCCACAATTTGAACGGCTGCGCAAGCAGCTGATGATTCGTGGGAGATTTCATCTCTGCCACCCAATACGTGCCGTGCCTGCCATTTGCAGCATTGCCGCCATTTGCCGCGCTCCCGGTGCGCCACCCTGTAAGGGGGGTGGTCCCAGTGTTATCCAAGTCACCGCCGCGTACATCGAGCGCACGCCAAGAGCCTGCGGCCTGTCCTTGGCTGTCTGCTGTCAGGGCGTAGAACAAACCACACTGGGGTTTCTGGTTGCCTGGATTCGCGAGATTCCACGCGGCGATCGCCGCCCATGTGGCAGAATTCTCACCAAAGTCAGGCGTGCCGCTCTCACTCGGATCAGAGCCCGGCGCCACGTAACCCGCACCAACATTCGGATTGTTGTTCGTGCGGCAAAGCCAGCGCGAAGGTGTACCGGCAGCAGCAAGCGCTTCCGTGTCAGCGAGCACAAACGTGCTTCCCACCAGGTTCTTGCCTGTGGGGTTCGATCCGGCGCCTTCAGCCGAGCTCTTCTTCCACAGGTGGAAGTAGCTGTCACCGAGCTCGTGCCAGGTTTTGCAGTCGTAGTATCCAGCCACATCACCGGTGGGCACTCCGGGTGCTGCCGCATTACACCTATTGGGGTACACATTATTTTGCGAGCCCAACTTTGCGGCTTGCGCCTGGACCGTATTGACCCAGACTGCATTCGGCAATGCGGGCAGCGGGGCCCCTGAATCCTCAAACGCAACCGAAGGGTCTAAGGGGCTGGCCACAGAGCCGCCCTTCACGACGTACCCAATTACCGCAGTCACTGCACCTGCAGGGAAAGTGATAGCCGGAGTCTTGTACGTCCAAGTGCCGCCAGGAAACGCCTTTCCACCGGGGCGAGACGGGTCAAATGCGCCACTTCCAGTAAACTTCAGCTCGGGGCCGTTTGTCTGGTTGTATAGGTTTTTCCAGTCTTTCCGGTCTCCTGTCATTTCTACGCCTGCTGCGTTATAGAAGTTCACACCGTGCACGGCGCCAAGGCCGGCGATTGGTGAGGCGTTGAGGTCGAGCGTCGTTGCGGCCAGCGTTTCACTCATGTCGTCTTGCACTACGACGCCCGTGAGTGCTTCGCCGCTGTAGTTCGTGACCGTGACGCGGTAGTAAATGTTGCCGCCCGAATGGATCACAGCACCGTCTTGCGGCTGCGAGTCCTTACGCACCGACCATGCCCGCACCGGGTTGTTCGTGCAGGTTGGCAGGTTACTTCCCGTAGGCGGCACGCAGTCTGTCGTCGGGGCAGGGTCTGAAGCCTTCGCGAGGTAGTTGTTGAGTCGATACCCCTTCACCGCGGGTGATCCCGCGGCACCAGCCGCACGTGATACCGCATCGGTTTCGTTCGCTTTGACCTTGACACCGAACTTCACAGTGATCTTCGCGTACGCGGGCACGTCACCCGAGATGGCAATTTTCTTGGCGGTTGCGTCGTACACGGCGGTCACACCGTGTGAAGTGCCTACAGGCGAGACCGCCACGGTGAACTGAGGGGTGCCCCCGACCTGGTCTGAAGCGTTAAGCAGATCAGCGTCGTCGAGTACGTCTGCGAGGTAGTCTGTGTACCCTGTTGCGGCCTTCGCCGTACCTGAGTTGTTATCAAATGTGAGCGTGTAATCCACACGGCTTTCTGGCGCCACCGTGGTGGTTGAGGCTGGCGACGACTCTTTCTTCACCTTCAGGTCTGGCTTGCGCGCATCGTTCTTGTAGGTGCAGCGCAGGTCGTTGCCCTTTGCGATATTGAGCGTCACTGCGGTGATCTCACCTGTTTCGGCGCTTGGCTTCTGCTGATCTCGGGTGAGCTTCAGGGCGTCTGTGCCCATCGATGTTGATCCGGATCCCTCGCGCACGGCGCAAGTGAGATCACGCCAGGCATAGCCATGCTGCCACGGGGTTGTAGTCGGCCCGTCTTCGGTCAAGGCGTAGTTAGTTCCCACCGCGACGGGTTGCTTCACCGCGGTGTTGCCGGGCACCGTGAACTTCGAGTTCGTGCCAGTGCCGGTGGCCGTGAGGTTCCAGTGTGCCGAGGTGTTTGCGGCCCCTGGAGCTGTCGAGTTGTTCACGTCTTTGACGAGCGTCAGGTACGGGGGCGTGTACTTCACCTCACATGAAATCACTTCACCCGCTTGTACTTTTGAAAAAGCAGCACTGGGCGGGTTGGCACTTGTCTGGTTCTGCGCCGGCCAATAAGTCGTGGTGTTAGTGAGCGGGTCTGTTTTAGTGCATGCCCAGGTCACGGAATATGAGGAGGCGTTTGTATCTGTTGTCGCCGTAGTGAATGTGAGCTGCGTGCCACCAACGTCAACGGGTATGCCTTCAGTCTTGGTGCCGCTTAAAGCGGAAGGAGACGTCGTCGTTTCTGCTGAAAAACTGGTGCTCGCAGTAGCCACCTTGGCAGTGAAATTGCCTGAGGTCGGGCCACCAGATGAATTTAGGATCCGCTGATCTACCGAAACCTTTACTTCTGCCTTTGCAAAGATGACGCCGAAAGCAACCGCTTGCCTACCGTTTGAGGCGGGCGGGTAACTCATTTTCTGCTTCACTTGAAACGCGCCAGTCGCGTTGACTGGACGAGTTTGAAGCATTGCGGTGCCATTCTTAGGGGTGGCCTGACCGGGTGTGGCGTTGCAATATCGCGTCAGCGATGAGGAGTTTCCCGCGGGGAACTCCGCGACTGGTGTAGCCAAGCAAGCGTCGTTTCCGACCGCCGCGGTTCGTCGAGCTCCATCGGTGCCTGACAGATTCCATGCTGCTGGATTATTGGGCAACCACGTGAAGCCTGCACCGCCACTCGTTGTCCATTCGATTTTCTCACCCTGGTCGGTAGACTCCGCATCCGCCACCACGATGGCGTACTGCGCAGTCTTTACACCGTCTTTGTCTGCGAGCGAGATGCTGTTCAGCGTCAGCTCGGTAAATCCAGTGGCGTTATCGACCGTGTACAGAGCTGGTTCGCCTGCCACGCCTGTGTAGAAGTTCTTAGTACCCAGCACAGCTTGGGGCCAAGTTGGAAGCCCGTGCGAGGTAATCGCCTTGGACATGTTGTTCGCCGAGCCTGACGATGAGATCGTCGCAGAGAGCTTGTAGCCTCCGGGAAGTTCAACTTCAATGGGCCAGTTTGAAACGTTTCCATAGTACTTGCCAGCTTGCTGCGCGAGTGTTGAGGTGGTCGAACTGGGGGTAGTCGAACCACAACTACCCCAGCCTCCGTATTCGATGCCATAAGCGGAACCAAGCTTGCTGTGAAAGACGTTGCGCACCTGTGTACGACCGAACGTGCAACCCTGAGTTTCGGTCGAAGCCTTTACGAACTCGGTGGTAAAACCGGTGAGGTCAAGCCAGCAAAGCGATTCCGCATATGCCCCCGTTCCTGCGTTGGCATAGTGGCACCCGTTTGTCCCCGCGAGCGGCATCACGCCGTCCGCGGCGAGCGGCGCCATCAGCAGGCGCATGAACGAGCTTGAGCCTGCGGCCGCAGCGCCGCTCTGCTCCCTATTGGCCAGCTCAGGCACCCGTACTTCTGCAGAATCATCGGGCTCAGCCGTTGGCTGCTCGGCGGCCGGCTTTCCGTCTACTTCCTCGACGGCGGGGCCCTGCTCATCGACCGAACCATCGCCATCAGCAGCGCCGCCACCATCGACAGCAGCAGCGTCATCGGCAACTTCAACGCGCTGCGCGTACGCCGTGCTGCCCGCCAGCGCGTAAACGCTCCCCACACCGGCCGCCACTGCCGTAACACTCGCGGCGTCGATGCCGTCAAGCGCAATAGCCTGCGGCGCGACTCCCGCGGCAAAGGTCGACACCGTAGTGCCCGCGCCAGAGCCAGACAGTGCCACAGTGAACCCCGCGCCTGCGGCGAGCGCACTCACCCCGGCCAGCCCCTCAACGGGTGCCAACGCCGCACCAGCAACAGGCATAAACACAGTCCCCGCATCAGTGAGCACCGTCACCGTCGCGTTCGTCGTCTGCACGGCAACCGGGGCGCCCTGCAACAAGGAGGCGTCAAGAGGCGCGAGCGTCACGCCCGCCGCGGTAATCTGGCCGCTCAAGACAGACCCGTCGTGCAGCAGCGCGGCGAGCGCTCCGCTCGGCGAGACTGCGACGTCAAGCGCCGAAGGCCCAGCAGCAACCAATGAAGGAGCAAGCCCTGCGCCCCACGCGTAGACCGCGCCCGCATCGGTGCGCACGGCGGCCACGTCACCCGCGGCCACAACCTGTTCCACGCGCGCACCGTCAAAAATTCCAGCGTCAACAGCGGCAGGCACCAATGCTCCAGCAGCGCCGTCAAGCGACCGGGCGCTCGCCGTCCCAGCAGCAGCGCCGTCACTGGCCGCTTCACTGCCGTTCCACGCGAGCAGCGCCCCGTCGTTCGTGACGGCGTACGCCGACTGGCCACCGGCCGCCACCTGCACGAGCTCTACGCCCGCACCGGCATCAGAGCGCCACGCAGCCAGAGCATCATCGGCAGCCGTGCTGGCCGCGCTCGGCGCACCGGGAGCACTCTCGCTCCACCGCACCAGCGCACCTCCCGCAAGCCCCAGCGCGAAACCGTCACCCACGGCCACGTCGCTAAACTCGCGCCCGTCCTCCAGCGTGACGGTAGAAAACGACCCATCATCAGCGGCGCCAAACGTAAGCTCTTCGGCAGCTTTAACAGTCTCGGCGAGCGCGGGTTCGAGGCCGCCCGCGGGCGCCAGCAGCCCCACTGCCACCGCAAACGCGCACCACAGCGCGATCGCGCGTCGCGACCTACCCCTGAATGATCGGCTAATCGTTCTCCCCTAACTCGCCAGACGCATCACGCGGCCCCAGCCCCGCAATACACCACTACGTGAGAATAAGCCGTATGCTTGCGCTACACCCCACCCGAAACCCCACATTCTCCCCTTTCTTCACCCACTGAGTAACCTTGGGTTCACCCACACAAAACCCAAACCAGGCACACAGGATCCGCTATGACCCCACTCACGTTGCAGCGCTCTCGCGCAATCGCGCCCAGCGGGCGAGGCTGCTCATGCTGAACCCCACCCCAGACGCCCACTACGCCGATCACGACGGAGCCCCCGACGCAGATCCGAGCGCCGCAGCATACCCCGGCGGACCCGCCCTCACACGCGCCGTCGTCGTCGGCTCGCTCAAGCGTCTTGTGCAGCCCATGTCAGACGCGGTTGCCCAGCACGCGCTGCTGCTCGTGTGCGCCCCCGAAGGCTACGACAAGCGCGCCCTCGTGCACGCCTGGCTCTCGGGAGCCGCCGCCCGGCCCGCCGCCTGGCTGCGCGTCACCCCCTGCAATCGCGGCGACCTGTGGTCGCTGATCGCGCGCGAGCTCGCGGGTACCGGCGCCGATCCGGCCCCCGATCTTGCTGCGCACGCACGTGTAGACGCCAGCTCCGGATCCCCCGATGCCGCTGCCCTCGCGGCCGCTCAGGCCGCGGCGTCTCAGTTGGCCGCGACCCTCACCGAGCCTGTGACGCTCGTGATCGAGGGGTACCACCACGTGACAGGCGCCGACACCGACCTGGCGCTCGCGCAGCTGCACCAGCAGGCGCCACAGCTCACACTCATTGTGATCGCGCACCGCGTACAGCTGCTCGACGGGCCGTTCATAGCGAGCCGAGCGCGCATTGTGACGCTTGGGCCGGGGCAGTTGGCGCTGCCGCTGCCGCAGATACGCGAGACCGCGAACGCATTTGGGGTGTCACAGCGCATACTCTCTGAGCAGCTGCTGGCGCTTACCCGCGGCTGGCCGGCAGCCGTGCGCACAGTGATCGCGGGTGACCCGCGCAGCGCGCTGCAGCAGTTTGCGCTCGAGAACCTCGAGGTGCTCAGTGATTCGGCGCAGCGCATCGTGCTTGCGACGGCGCTCGTTGAGTCACTCAGCGTGCCGCTCGCCGCCGAGTTCAACGGAAGTGACCTCGAGATTGCACAGCAGGCGATGCGCGAGCTGCTCGAACAGGGGCTCATCGAGGCCTGCACGGCCGAGCGCACGGAGTTTCGATGCCACCCCGCGGTAGCAGACGCGCTGCGCGCGCGTGCAGAACGCACCTATGCTGTGTCCGAGCAGCGCGCGTTGTTGCGGGGTCGCGCCGACATGTACGCAGACACCGCGCCCGTCACAGCGTTCTTCGGTTACTGCGCGGCGGGTGACTTCGGGGCCGCCGAGCGGCTCCTCGTCACGCAGTTCACCAAGATCACCGACGAGGGCGAGAAGACGGCCAGGCTCGTGCGCAAGCTGCCCGATTCGGTGTTGCTAGCGCACCCTGCTTTTGCGACCGCACGGTTGTTTTTCGATTCGGGCGACCCGTCGGTGCCCTTCTCGTCGATCGAGCACACGACTGCATTGTTTGTCAGGTCGCTCGGCCAACCCGAGCAGGCGCCAGTACCAGGCACCGCGATGTATCTACCGCTCGTCGCCCAGCACATGGGGGCTGCCCGTTTGCAGCAGAACTATGTGCGCGCCGACGAATACGCGCGCGTACTCGAGGCTCAGCTAGCACCGGTTCTCGCAATCGCACACGAGCAAACCGGCACTGCCCAAGCTGATGCAACCACTGCAGCGTTCGAGCACCCGTCGCCCCGTGCACTAGGCGACCCCGCACTCGGCGTTCTCATTACCGATGAGCCACACGGCGCCCTTCTTATTGTCTGCCGCGAGCTGGCGCTCACGGTCATCGCCGCTGGGCACACGTCGCGCGCCCGCAGTGCTTGGCTTGCACTGCACAGCTATGCGTGTGCCCTCGAAGAGCAGGAATGGCGTGGCTTTGCGTCGGGCTCCATTCGCACCATTACTGACCCTGAGTCGGGCCTCAAGTGGCAGCAGGCCGCCCTCAGCGGCCTCGCTTTCACCGAGCTGCTCGACGGCAACATGCTGGAGTGCGCACGCTACCTCGAACGCGCCGACGCCCTCGCGTTCCAAGGCATTACCGCGCCGGGGTCGACATGGGTACTCGGAGAGATCGCGCGCGCGCACCTGAGCGTCGAACTGCAGCGTCCTGACCAGCTCACGGCCGCCCAAGCCACACTTGAACCGCTCCAGGATCGCGTCGAGCCGTGGCCCGCACTGCTCATCGCTGAGGCTGAAGCGACCCGCCTGCAGCGCGGCGTGGATTGGGCTTCAGCCCAGCTCGAGGCGAACATCACACACGCGCGTCTATCTGTGAACGGCGCCGCGAGCTGGGACGGTTGGCTAGCGGCCTACCGGGTGCAACTGAACACGGTCGCGGGGCAGCTAGCGCACGCCAAGTCTTTGCTCGCGCAGCTTGACGACACGTGCGTGTCGGCTCAAATCGGGCATGCCCGCTTCGCGCTGTTTAGCGGCGACAACATGCGCGTGCTGTTAATTGCGCAGGGCATTAGCAATGCCGGATCAACCGTGCGTGAACGACTCGTGCGCTGCTTGATGATCACGTGTGCGGCGTGGGCCGTGGGCCGACATGCAGAGGCCGCTGCGTCGGCTGCATCAGCCGCCGGGCTCTTTGCGTCGGCCGGACTGTCATCGCCGCTGTGGAGCGTGCCGCACGACATGCTCACCGTCGCGCTCGAGGGGGTCATTGCGGCGGGCGAAGCACGCGAAAACGACGATCTCGAGCGGCTCCTCGAAGCAGTCGCTGCGGTGCCGCCTGCGGCACGGGCCATTCGCTACGAGCGTCTCACCGAGATGGAGCTGCGCACACTCACCGAGACGGCCGTGCACGCGAGCATCAATCAGACCGCCGAAGCGATGTTCGTGACCCCCGCCACGGTCAAGAAACACCTCAACTCGGTGTACCGCAAGCTGCACGCGAAGGGCCGCGACGAGGCCATCTTGCGGGCCAAGAAAATGGGGCTACTGCCCGTCGACGACTAACGTCAACCGCCAGCACTCAGACACTGTCGCCAGGTAGCACTTGAGTTGACCGGCTTGCAAAAGCTTCAGAGATTTTGTTATGAAGTTTGTCTCGTCTACGCGGCTCTTGATTCATAGTCGTGGTCGCTGATTCGGTCAATCAGGTGGATTCTGTGAGCCCCATGGTTCCAACCCCGTATCCAAAAAAATATGCGCGACTACTTCCCCTGAGTTGACCGAATTAGTGACCACCACTTAACTCACCAAGATCGCTTAACATCCCCGCAACCTCGCCTGTCAG
>NZ_JBTJEP020000027.1:0-35722 GCF_054456635.2 Leucobacter faecis | reverse complement strand
TCCGCCTAGATCCGGCCCCACATCCGCTGCACCAAAGATCGATGCCTCCGGCGAATAGGTGTGTTGCAGCCTGGCAAAGGGGGCGTGCGGCCAAAAGTGGGTGTTATCGGCCCTGATAACACCCACTTTTGGCCGCACGATGTCTTGGCGCCTGTGTGTGGCCTGGTTCGCGAGTCAGTGGCTGAGCAAGCCCCTCGTTTTAGTGTGGTCGAACACGTACCAGCACCGCATCAAATCAACGATTTTTTATCAAATGAGTACGAAAATCTAAAAGTGGCACGAGTCAAGAGATGTGAACGTGCCCGGGTTGTGACGCGTGTGCCACCCCGGGGCGGGGCCGGTCTTCGGATCGCCCCCGTTTTCTATGCCCGGATCCGGAGCGATGTGCATAAAGCAACGAGCACGCGCAGGCTACGAGCGAGCGCACCCAATTTCACTCTTGGCGCAACTTCTGCAGATTGGGGCGTATCCAGCTGTACTGCGGCCAGGCATTGCTAAGCTGAGGTGTTGTCACGATTCGGCAACGAACGTGACCTAGCGATGCGGCTCGAATCCCGGGCACAACCTACAGGAGTGACAACGTGGCAACAGTTCTCGAGAAGCTGCTTCGCGTCGGCGAAGGCCGCACGCTTCGAAAGCTTGAGCGTCAGGCGAAGCTCGTCAATGAGCTTGAATCTTCGTTCGCTGATTTGAGCGACGAAGAGCTGCGCGAAGAGACCACCGAATTTCGGGCACGCCTCGCGGCGGGCGAGACCCTAGACGACCTGCTGCCCGAGGCGTTTGCCGCGGTACGCGAAGCAGCGCGGCGCACGATCGGCCTGCACCCGTTCCCGGTGCAGGTGATGGGTGGCGCGAACCTGCACATGGGCAACATCTCTGAGATGAAGACCGGTGAGGGTAAGACGCTCGTAGCAACTATGCCCGCATACCTGAACGCGCTCGCCGGCAAGGGCGTGCACGTCATTACGGTCAACGACTACCTGGCGAACTACCAGAGCGAACTGATGGGCCGCATCTTCCGTGCGCTCGGCATGACCACCGGGTGCATCGTGTCGGGGCAGGATCCCACTGTACGTCGCCAGCAGTACGAGGCCGACATCACCTACGGCACCAACAACGAATTTGGGTTCGACTACCTACGCGACAACATGGCGTCGACGGCAGAAGAACGTGTGCAGCGCGGCCACTTCTTCGCCATCATCGATGAGGTCGACTCGATTCTGATCGATGAGGCGCGTACCCCGCTCATCATCTCGGGCCCGGCATCGGGTGACGCGAACCGCTGGTTTGGTGAGTTTGCGCGCATCGCGAAGAAGCTGAAGGCCGGCGAGGATTTCGAGGTTGACGAGAAGAAGCGCACGATCGGTGTGCTTGAGCCCGGCATCGAGAAGGTCGAAGATTACCTCGGCATTACGAACCTGTACGAGTCGGTGAACACGCCGCTGATCTCGTTCTTGAACAACTCGATTAAGGCGAACGCGCTGTTCACGCGCGACAAGGACTACGTCGTGCTCAACGGCGAGGTCATGATCGTTGATGAGCACACGGGCCGTATTCTCGCGGGCCGCCGCTACAACGAGGGCATGCACCAGGCTATTGAGGCGAAGGAGGGCGTGCAGGTTAAGGCAGAGAACCAGATGCTCGCCACCGTGACTCTGCAGAACTACTTCCGCCTCTACGAAAAGCTGTCGGGCATGACGGGAACCGCCGAGACCGAGGCGAGCGAGTTCATGTCGACGTACAAGCTGGGCGTCGTGCCGATTCCGACGAACAAGCCACTGCTGCGCAAGGACCAGTCCGACTTCGTGTTCAAGAACGAGCAGGCAAAGTTTCAAGCGGCCGTCGACGATATCGCCGAGCGCCACGAAAAGGGCCAGCCCGTGCTCGTCGGTACCACCAGCGTCGAGAAGAGCGAGTACCTGTCGCGTCTGCTCGCGAAGGCGGGCGTGCGACACGAGGTATTGAACGCGAAGAACCACGCACGTGAAGCTGCGATCATCGCGCAGGCAGGCCGACTGGGCGGCGTCACCGTCGCAACGAACATGGCAGGCCGTGGTACAGACATTATGCTCGGCGGCAACGCCGAGTTCTTGGCCGTGCAAGAGATGGCCGCTCGCGGGCTGTCGCCCGAGGAAGACGCCGAAGCCTACGAAGAGGCCTGGGATGGTGTCTTTGAAGCGGTGAAGGAGACCGTCTCGGTGGAAGCCGAGAAGGTGGCCGCGGCTGGCGGGCTTTACGTGCTCGGCACCGAGCGTCACGAGTCGCGCCGTATTGATAACCAGCTGCGAGGTCGTTCGGGCCGTCAGGGTGACCCCGGCGAGAGCCGCTTCTACCTGTCACTCGCAGATGACCTGATGCGCCTGTTCAACTCGGGTGCGGCGGCGGCCCTCATGAACCGCGATAGCTTCCCCGACGACCTCGCGATCGAGTCAAAGGTGGTGACGCGCGCGATTCAGAGCGCGCAGAGCCAGGTAGAGGCGCGCAACGCCGAGATCCGCAAGAACGTGCTCAAGTATGACGATGTGCTCGACCGCCAGCGCAAGTCGATCTATGGATCGCGCCAGCAGATCCTTGACGGCGAAGAGATCGAGAGCCGCATCTCGTCGTTCCGTGAGGCAACGATCGACGCGATCCTCGACTCGCACGGTGCTGGTGAAGACTGGGACTTTGACGCTCTCTGGGCCGACCTGAAGCAGGTGTACCCCGTCGGCATCACCGTCGATGAGCTGATGGCCGAGGCTGGCACGAGCCGCGTCGACAAGGCATTCTTGCGCACCGAGATCATGTCTGACGCCGAGGTCGCATACGCGAACCGCGAAGAGGCGCTGGGTACCGAAGCGATGCGTGAGCTTGAACGTCGCGTGGTACTCGCCACGATCGACCGCCGCTGGCGCGATCACCTCTACGAGATGGAATACCTCAAGGAGGGCATCGGACTGCGCGCGATGGCGCAGCGTGACCCCCTCGTCGAATACCAACGTGAAGGCTTCAACATGTTCGAGGGCATGATGGGTCAGATCAAGGAAGAGTCGATGGGCATGCTCTACAACCTTGAGGTGAAGGTACGCCCCGCAGAAGGTCCCCAGGATCACGTGCACTTGGAGGGTGGCGGACTCGAAGATCAGTCTGCGCCTGATAAGTCCAAGCTCAGTTACACGGCCCCCGATGAAGACGGTGCACCCGCTGAGAGCGGTGCTGAGGCCGGGAAGAAGAAGGCCGCTCCCGCACAGCGAGGCGCCTTTGGACAGCAGGTTGCTGGCGATGATGCGGCCGAGCCGCAGAACCGCGCAGAACGCCGCGCTAACAAGAAGAAGTAGTAGGCATCGGCTTAACCGCAGTTTCCGCGCGAGCGGGCTGAACTGGAGAATTTTATGGCAAACGAATCTAATACGCGCCTGACGAAGAACGAGCGGCGCGAACAGGCACGCGAGCAGGCTCGCCAGGCACGCGAACAAGAGAAGAAGCGTCAGAAGCGCAACCGGCTCTTCTTGCAGGGCGGTATTGTGCTTGGCGTGCTCGCGGTGCTCGCGGTCGTGGCCCTCGTGGTCATGACGAGCATGAAGCCCGCGGGCCCCGGCCCGGCGAACATGGCGTCGGGCGGTGCGGTGTTCACGAAGGACCTTAAGGTCGTTGAAGGGCCGGCGCTGCCCGCAGACGCTCAGCGTGAAGCCCCCGAGGTGGACCGTAAGAAGCTGCCCCTCGACGTCACCGCGTACGTTGACTACATGTGCCCCGCGTGCGGCAACTTCGAGCAGCAGTACGGCACGATGCTCGAGAACTACGTCGGCACCGGCGACGTGAACCTGCAGGTGTACCCGATCAACTTCCTCGATGGGCAGTCGCTGGGTACGAAGTACTCGACGCGCGCCGCCAACGCCTTTAGCTGCGTGGTCGACCAGCAGCCCGATGTGGCGTTCAAGCTGCACAACCGACTGCTGAGCGCAGAGGTGCAGCCGGCCGAAGGCACGACGGGTCTCACCGATGATCAGCTGCTTGACCAGGCTAAGGAGGCTGGCGCCGAGCTGACCACTGAGCTGAAGCAGTGCGTCAAGAACAAGGAATTCGCGAGCTTCATCGACGGTAACTGGAAGCAGGTGAGCGAGACCGGCGTGCTGGGGCTTGCGAAGGGCGAGTTCATGCTCAGCTCTGACGGTGTGACGCCGCAGCCCGAGGGCCCGCAGCGCCTCGTGTCGACGCCCACCGTGATCGTCAACGGTAAGCAGTGGAACCAGGCCCGCGACGGTGACCTGGAGTCGTACCTGCTGAAGGTTAAGGGCGAGTTCGAGCAGAAGGATGACGCGAAGAAGGCCGACACGAACAAGGCCGATTCGAAGAAATCGACTGACTCAGAGTAGAATCTCTAAGGGCGGTCACGCAGTGACCGCCCACATGCCGCCTTAGCTCATCTGGTAGAGCAGCAGCCTTGTAAACTGCAGGTGATCGGTTCGAGTCCGATAGGCGGCTCCAAGAAAAAGGCGAAGCGTTTTTCGCCGGAGCCGCGCGCTCACAAGCGCGTATCTCCCCGCGTCATCCTGCGCAGCACCTCCCGCGTCATCCTGCGCGACGAAGGAGTCGCAGGATCCACTCTGCTGGTCAACGCGTTGTGGATTCTGCGACTCGCAAGCTTGCGCAGAATGACGGGAGCGGGCGGTTCGCGCAGAATGACGGGAACGAGCAGCCTGGGGACTGCGGGGCAGGCCTAGAGTGCCGAGAGGTGCTGGCCCATGTCGAGGGGTTTGCGCGGCTTGGAGGGCTTGCCCTGATCCGGAGCTGTGCCAATGTACAGCCAGCCGAGCAGATACTCGGCCTCGCCCAGCAGGTGCGCCGCGTGCACAGCTGGGTCGCGGGTGTACGGCCCGGTGCGCCAGATAACGCCCCAGCCCGCCTCGTCGAGCAGCAGCGAGAGTAAGTGCGCGACGCCCGAGGCGACTGCCTCCTGTTCCCAGAGCGGCACCTTGTCGCTCTTGCGCGGGCTTACGACAAGCGCGAGCACGAGCGGGGCGCGCTGCGCCTTCGCGATGAGCTTGTCGCGCTTGTCTGGCTTGCCCGCGGCCTCTGCGAGCGCCTCGCCCAAGACGCTGCGCGCGTCGCCACGCAGCTCAATAAGGCGCCAGGGTCGCAGACCCGAATGATCAGCGACGCTCGTCATAGCTGCGACGAGGCTCGCGAGCTCTTCGGGCGAGGGCGCCGGATCAGTGAGCTTGGAGCGAGATCTGCGTCGCTGCAGCGCCTCAAGGGCGGTCGTCACGCGTCCACCTCAGGCGTGAAACCGAGCGCGACCGAGTTCATGCAGTAGCGGTCGCCGGTGGGCGTGCCGAAGCCGTCGGGAAACACGTGGCCGAGGTGTGAGCCACAGTTGGCGCAGCGCACTTCGGTGCGCACCGTGCCCATTGAGGTGTCTTCGAGGTACTGCACTGCGCCCTCGCGCACGCTCTCGTAGAAGCTGGGCCAGCCGCATCCGGCGTCGAACTTGGTGCCGGCGAGAAAGAGCTCGTTACCGCACGCGCGGCAGGTGTAGAGACCCGCGCGTTCTTCGTCGAGCAGCTCGCCGGTGCCGGGGCGTTCGGTGCCGGCCTGGCGTAAAACCTGGTATTCGGCCGGGCTGAGGCGTGCTCGCCACTCGTCGTCTGACAGCTGGAAGGGGTAGGGGTGATTGGTATCGGGGTGCTGCGTCATGGGGTTCCTCCTGTGCGACGGTCTGCGCCCAGTGTACGCGCGCATGCCACGCGAACACACAGGCTTGACCGCGATGCTCGCGGCCTGAGTGTTAAGCGCGCTTGTCGTGTCTGTACTACGAATTGTGCGATTTGTAGTGGAAACCAGTGAGGTGAGGCTGCGTGCGAAGCCAATGTTTGCCTACGACTTGCATCATCAGATGATATTCGTCAGACTATACAACGGCCTGCCTCAGTAAGGGCAACCTAAGTTAAGTCGGATGAGTGGCAAGTGTTGATAAGTCGCTCAAGAATACAAAGGAGTGCGCTCGGAATGAGTACACAAAAGAGCGTGAGGAACCGGTTTACCTCCGTGCTCGCGACGGCGACAGCTGCGCTGGTAGTGGCCAGCGGGTTGGCGCTCGCGCCAACCGCGGCGATGGCAGCGCCGGTGGGTGCTTTTGGGGCCGTAGTTGAAGGTGCTTCAGCAGAAGCAGCGGCCACGACGCTTACGGCTAGTGTTACCGAGGCCACGAGCACTGGCCTCACAATTTCGGGCGCGCTTACGGGCATTACGGGCGCCAACGGTGCGTACGTCGCGCTCATCGAAGAAGGCACATCGTCTGAGCTCAGCCAGTCCAACATGGGCATCGCAGTTGACTGGGTGACCAAATCTCGCTTGCCCGATGGGGCTGGCACGGCAACGTTCAACGCGAAAGCTGCAGATCTCGACCGCACCAAGTCGTATGAGTTGATTTCGTGGCAGGGACACACGCTTCCATCGAGCGAAACGATCTTTAATGTTGCACCGCTGACGGTCACCGCTGCGCAGTGGGAGCAGGTGTTCGGGCCGGTCACCGAAGCACAGCCGACTGTCACAGTGACTTCGAGTGTCACTGACCTCGACCCGACGGTTGCGCACGAGGTAACGGTGAAGGGCGCAGGTTTCTTGCCCAAGGACCCCGAGACCACGGGTAAGCGTCAGCCGCTGCAGGGTAAGTTCACCGGCGCGTACATCGCTTTTGGTTCGTACCTGAACACCTGGAAGCCGAGCGAGAGCGCGCCTGCAAACGCTCGTAAGAACCTCGATGTGAAGTGGGGCGTGCACGCCTCAGAATTGCCTATCATCTCGACACAGCCCGGAGCGATCGAGCTCGCGGCAGATGGCACCTTCGAAACCACTCTTACAGTTGAGGCCAACGCTACCGAAGCGCTCGAGGGTGGACAGTACGGCATCGTTACCTATCCCGGTGGCGGTGCTACATACGCGCCGTTTGAGACCTTCACGCCCGTCACCTTCGCGTCAACCGACGAAACTCCTGATCCGGAGCCGGCGGTAGACCCGGCAGTAACTGCAGCCGTCACCAGCGCTACCGAGGCCGGTATCAAGTTTGAAGCCACGGTTGAGGGCATCACACTGCGCGAAGCAGCAGATGTCACCGACACAGGCAAGGCTGATGCCGGGGTGTACCTTGCGCTTATCGAGCGTGATAACGTAGCGGCTCTGAGTGAGGGCGCAGACGCTGCCGCAGCCGTAGACTTCGCGTACAAGACGTTCATCGCCAATGGCGCGGTGACGCGCACGATTTCGGCTGAGGCTAAGAAACTCGATCGTAACGAGAAGTACGCGGTCGTTTCGTGGCGCGCGCACGGCAATCTGAATGACGATCGCTTCCTGGCCCAGACCGACCTAGAGATCACCGACGCACAGTGGGACGCAGTCTTCAAGAAGGACGAGACGAAGCCCGAGGTCACCATCCCCTTCACTGACATGAAGAAGGGTGACAAGTTCTACAAAGAGATCGCCTGGATGTTCACCGAGGGTATCTCGACCGGCACGAAGCAGCCAGACAACTCTGTGAAGTACCTCCCCAAGGAGTCCGTGACGCGTGAAGCGATGGCCGCCTTCCTCTTCCGTCAGTACGCTCCTGCGAATTACAAGGAACCAAGCTCAGTGAACTTCACCGACGTGAAGAAGGGCGACAAGTTCTTCAAGGAGATTGCTTGGATGGCCGCGTCTGGCATTTCAACAGGCACGAAGCAGGCGAATAACACCTACAAGTTCGATCCCAAGAGCGAGATCAGCCGTGAGGCGATGGCCGCCTTCTTGTACCGCGCCGATGAGACGACGAAGCCCAAGCCGCTCACCGCGTCTCCCTTCGCAGACATGAAGAAGGGCGACAAGTTCTACAAGGAGATCCTCTGGATGAGCCAGATGAACATCTCGACGGGTAACGCGAACGGCACGAAGAAGCCGAATTACCTACCCAAGGCAGACGTGACACGCGAGGCGATGGCCGCCTTCCTCTACCGCGCACCGAAGCCCGACGCCGCAAAGTAACTCGCGACGCAGCAACACGCGAATGAGGTGCGTGCGCGAGCCAGCTCAGGCTCGCGCACGCACCGTTTCACCGCTGTACCCACACACTTTCTAGGGGAGTCCCGCATGTCTGCACGATCACGCCTGGCCCGGCTCGGATCTGCCGCCCTCAAGTCTGCGCTCATCGCTGCTCTCATCGCGAGCGGGGCGCTGCTGGCGGCCCCCGCCGCCCACGCAGTGGGCGACGCACCAGGCACGGTGCAGGCGGCCGAGACCGCGCAGCCTCAGGTCGATGCTTCGCTCGCTCCGGATCAGGCCGTGCCCAGCACAGCACCCGAGACTCCCACTGAGCACACCCAGGCACCCCCCGAAGCGCAGGCCACTGAATCGCCCGCGCCCGAGGCGCCCGCGCCTGAGACTTTCGAAGATCTAGCGGGCGCTGGTGAACACGCGGCGCAAGAGGAGCGTGACCAGGCAGGCCCAGCTGCGCCTGCACAGGAGACGGCGCAAAGCGCGGCGCAGGCCCGTGCAACAGAGCCCAGCGCAGCTCAGTCTGAGGTGCAGGTTGCGGCGGGGTCGCTGACGTGGGGCGTGAAGAGCTCCTTCCGCAACTACATCTACAACTTTGCGGCATTCGAGGGGCGCAGTGAGCTGCTCGGCGGGGCGGTCGCGCAGCCGACGGCGAAGGGTGAGTTCGTCTGGTCGGCCGGTACCGGCACCGCCGCAGGCGCCGGCGACCTAGCAGACATTGCCTTTCGTGAGGGTTCGGGCGTGCACTTTCAGTCGCACCCCATGCAGGTGAACGGCAGCACCGAATACGCGCTCGATCTCGCATTCACGGCGCCGCGCGTGGTCGTCACCTCGCCCACCACGGGTGAGCTGCGGCTCGACGTCAGTGGGCGAGACTATGTCAGCCCGACCGAGGTGGGCTCTCCCTTCACTTTCACCGACGTCGTGTTTGCGACGCTCGACTTGCCGCAGCCACACGTCGACGGTGACCGGCTGACCTGGTCGAGCGCGCAGGCAACGCTCACCCAGGCCGGTAGCGACGCGTTCGGTGGCTTCTACCAAGCGGGTGAGTCTCTCGACCCGCTCACTTTTTCAACCACGGGCCGCGAAGACACCGCAACACCGGGCCCGAGCCCCGTAGCGACCTCGCTTGACCTCACCGCGTCGAGTCCCAGCATTGAAGTGGGCGCGAAGGTGACATTCACCGCCACGGTGACACCCGAGGACGCAGCGGGGCGCGTGCAATTCTTCACCGGCGCGACAACGCTGGGCAATGCGCAAGTGAGCGGCGGCACTGCCACGCTTGCGACAGCGCAGCTTGCGGCGGGTACGCACGAGATCTCGGCAGAGTTTATGCCCGCGAACGCGCAGGCGTACACCCCCGCCACCTCGACGAAAACGACGCAGGTGCGGGTGACCGAAAAGCCCGCAGGGCCAGTCACCGGCCCGGTCTCCAAGGCAACTCTGAGCTGGGGCATTAAAGAGTCATTTCGCAGGTACATCACGGGAACCATTGCGCACGGTTCAATCTCGACGCTGGGCAGCACAACCCAGGCGAGCAAAAACGGCGTGTTCACGTGGACGGGCGGCACCGGTACTGCGACCTCAGACGGTAGCAAGGCAAACGTTTCATACGGCGAAGGCAACGGCGCATACCTGCGCGGCCACGAAATGAATGTTGAAGGAAAGACGGCCTACGCCCTCGACCTCGCATTCACGAACCCCCGCGTCGTCGTCAAGTCGGCGACGGTGGGCGAGCTGCGCATGGACGTGTCGGGGCGCGAGTTCGCAGGGATGACGAGCGTGGGCGATGAGATCGACCTGAAACAGGTAACCGTCGCAACGCTCGACCTGCCCGCCCCCGCAGCGACGGGTAAGACCCTGAGCTGGACAAACGTACCCGCGACCCTCACCAAGGCGGGCTCGAGCGCGCTCGGCGAGTTTTACGGCGCGGGTGAGGCACTTGACCCGGTCTCGTTCTCGCTGCCCATGAGCGAAGCGGTGACGGGCAAAACTCCCACAGCGACGACACTGCGCGCCTCAGCAACCTCCGTCAACTCGGGCGCTGCCGTCACTCTCACCGCGGCGGTCAAACCGAACCTCAAGGGCACGGTCGAGTTCGTGTCGGGGGGTAAGCGGCTGGGAGGCGCGGTACAGACCCCTAACGGTCAGGCGACCACTACTGTCAAGCTTGCAGACGGCGCCCACTCGGTCATCGCAACCTTTACCCCCGACAGCGCCGACTACGGCCACTCCGTCTCGAGCGCCGTGAAGATCACGGTAAACAAGAGAACCCCCGACGTTGCACCGCCAGCCAGCAACGGTTCTCAGGCCGCGGGCTCCCTCGTATGGGGCGTTTCGACCGCCTTCGCGAACTACGTCACCGGCCCGATCGCAAAGGGAGAGGTGACCACGAGCGGTGTCGGTTCCTCGGGCGGCGCCTACCTGTTTCCGCAGGCCACGGGCGGCAGCTGGGACGCGGCCACGCACACCGGGTCAGTGCAGTACACGGGGTCAGTCACCTACACCGGACACCACGGGCTGCTGCGCGAGGGCGTCACAAACCCCATGATTCGGGTCACCGGCCCCACGAGCGCGGTGCTCTATTCTGGCGGAGCCCAGTGGGCCACCCTCGACCTCGGTGCCGCGTCTAAATCGGTGGGCGCGGGCGGCGAAGTCACCTGGAGCGGTGTGCCCGTGAGCGGTGGCTTTAGCGGCGGCGCCGACGGCGGCAACAGCTACAGTCTGCCCGCTGACGGGCTGACCTTCACCGTCGGCGCCGCGAGCGGCGCTAGCTACGGTTCAACCTCCGTGAGCAATGCCTCCAAGAAGCGCACCGTCGCTGCGGCTGCACCCACCACGGCAGGGATCCGGATCATCACGCCCGCGGCCAAAATTACCGCGGGGGCCGAGCTCGAGTTCGCCGCAGACGGATTCGAGCCGGGGGAGCGCGAGATGATCGTGGCACTGTACCCGGGCGTTACCGTGCTCGACGAGGCGGCAGGCGCAAACGACGCCGGCACCGTGAACTGGCTCGGCAACCTACCCGAAGACCTTAAACCGGGGGAGTACACGATCACAGTGCAGGGCAGCACAGACGCGGGAGCCGTGTTCACAGTGCTCGACGCCGACGAGGTGAAAGCCGAGAAGAAGAAACAGCAGGCGGCAGCTCAGGCGAAGCTGGCCCAGGGTGTGCAGTCAGACGCCGTAAGCTCCGCGGGGATCGGCCCGGCAGGTTCAGGCCCCGAGTGGCTGTGGTGGGTGGGCGCCGGCGCACTCCTCATCATCGCCGCGGCGATGGGCGGCCTGGTGGCGCTGCAGCGCCGCGGCGGGCAGTAGCGGTGGCGCACCGGGCAGCCGTGCCACACCCAGCAGTACCCCATAGCATTGACAAGAACCCCAACGCTCTACAAGGAGAACCTCGCGTGCCAAGCACTCCCCGCCCCCGTCTGACCCCCGCCGCACGACTCATGACAGGCCTCGGCGCCGGCGCGCTCGCCGCAGTGGCGCTTGTAGGCCCGGCCTATGCCGCGCCGGTGCAGCCTGCTCCGGCGACGCCCTTGCAGACGAACGACGTTGCCACTTGCAACGTCACCGAGGCGTCGTTCACCTGGGGAGTGAAAGAGAGCTTTCGGTCGTACATTAGCGGCAGCATCGCTAACGGCGAGTGGACCGTGAGCGACGATATGCGCTACGAGACCCCGAGCTTTATCTGGGATAAGGCGCAGGGTAGTCTCGCGCCCGAACTCGACGCGGGCGAGATCGGTTTCACCGGTGCGGTGCACTTCACCGGCCATGATGGCGCAATGACCCTCGACCTGGCAGACCCAAAGGTCGAGTTTGAATCAGACGAGACCGCCTACCTGGTACTCACGATCGGTTCGTCTGACACGACGAGTGGGGGCGAGAGCGTCGCGCAGACTCCCGTGCGCGCGGCGAAGCTCGACCTTGAGGGCGCGGTGACAGCGGGCGGGCAAGACCTTGAAATCGACGGCGTTGTGCCGCGGCTCACCGCCGAGGGAGCGGCCGCGCTCAACGGCGCCTACGGCAGCTACGTGGCGGGCGAAGAACTCGACCCGGTGATGCTCAAAGCAACGGTCGCAGGGTGCGAGCTCGGCGCGCTCACCGCAACTGATCAGCCGGTGCAGCAGGAGCCCGACGACGGTCTGATGCCGCTTGACTCCGAGACCGACACGACGGCGGGCGCCGAGATTCCGTGGCTGCCGATCGGCATTGGCGCGGTCGCGCTGCTCGTGATCGGTGTGACCGGCGGCATGCTGCTCGGCGGCAAGCGCAAGGGCAAGAACTAACCGGATCGCCCCGTAACTGCCACGAGACGGCATTGAAACGACGAGTCGGCCCGATAAAAACGTATTTATCGGGCCGACTCGTCGTTTCGATACTGAGTCGCGCTAGTGCCGCTTGGGCATCACGATGCCCTGTCCCGTCACCGGGTGCTTGATCACCTCAACGGGCGTGCGGTAGACGTGGCTGACGATCTCGCTGGTGAGCACCCGCTCGGGGGCATCACAGGCGATGATCTCGCCGTCGCGCAGCAGCGCGATGCGGTCGGCGTAGGCCGCCGCGAGGTTCAGGTCGTGCAGCACGACAAGCACGGCGTCGCCCGCGAGGGCGCGGTCGCGCGCGAGCCCCAGCACCGACTCTTGGTGTCCAATGTCGAGCGCGGCGGTGGGCTCGTCGAGCATCAGCACGCCCGTGCGGCCGGCGGTTACGCGCGCAAAGGCGACGCGGGCGCGCTCACCGCCAGACAGCGACGGCACTCTCCGGTTACCGAGGTGGGCGATGTCGGCCGAATCGATGGCTTCGCTGATCGCCTCGTTGTCTTCGTCTTCGCGTTCAGTACGCCGCCAGGGCGCCCGCCCCATCTCAACTACCTGGTGCACCGTGAACGGAAACAGCAGCTGGTTGTCTTGCAGTAGCACGCTGCGGCGGCGCGACAGCTCGACGAGGGACCAGTCGTGAATGCCGCGATCGCCAAACTGCACGGCGCCCTGATCCGGCGTGACATCGCCAGAGAGCACGCTCAACAGCGTGGACTTACCGGCGCCGTTGGGGCCGAGCAGAGCGAGCACCTCGCCCGCGCGCAGCTCGAGCGAGACATTGTCGAGCAGCGCGCGCCCGCCGCGCGATAGGCTGACGCCCTGAGCCGCGCAGACGAGTGCGCCAGCGCTCGCGCGCTCGGGCAGCGTGATGTGACGGGCGATCATCCCCAGCCTCCACTCCGTTTGCGGGTTCTGCGTAGTAGCCAGAAGAAGAACGGGCCACCGACGAGTGCCGTGAGCATGCCGATTGGCATCTCGGCCATGGGTACGAGGGTGCGCGCGCCGAGATCTGCGAGGGTGAGTAGCAGTGCGCCGCCGAGCGCCGATCCTGTGACCAATGGCAGGTGTGCAGGTCCCAAAATCATGCGCATGAGGTGCGGAATCACGAGGCCCACGAACGAGATGATGCCCGCGAAAGCAACCGAGGCGCCCACGAGTAGCGCGACGATCACGATCATCACGATGCGCAGAGCCTCAACGTTCACGCCGAGATGGCGGGCGTTGCGCTCACCGAGCGCGAGCAGGTCAAGCCGGTGCGCGGCCGCGTACGCCGCGACGAGACCGAGCACGATGACGGGCGCGGTGACGAGCACCTGCGACCAGCCGGTGCCCTGCAGACTGCCGAGCTGCCAGAAGACAATCTGCTCGCGCGACTGCGTATCGCCAAGAAAAGTGAGCAGCGCGATCGCCGCGCCACCGATCGCGTTCACCGCGATACCGGTGAGCACGAGCGTGACAACCTCAGTTTTGCCGTCGGCGCGGCTCATCGCATACACGATGAGCGTCGCCACAAGCCCCGAAGCAAAGGCGAGCACCGCCGTGGTCCACGGGCCAAAAATAGTGAGCCCAAACACGATTGACAGGCCAGCGCCCACGGCAGCGCCAGACGAGATACCGATCACGCCGGGCTCGGCGAGCGGGTTACCGAAGATCGCCTGCATGATGAGACCCGACACAGCGAGACCCGCGCCCACGAGCACGGCCATCGCGATGCGCGGAAACCTGATGGTCCAGAGTGTCGCGTCGCCAGCCGGGTGCGTGGGCATGGGGAGCCAGTCGATGCCAATGCGGTGCAGCAGCGAACCGAGCACCTCTTGGGGCGGTATTTCAAGCTGCCCGGTGCCAGCCGATATGAGCACCGCAGCGGCGACCGCGAGTGTCAGCGCCGTGAACAGGAGGGTGGTCTTGACCGTGTGCCGTCTAGCGGGCGTCCTGTCGATTGGATTCATGCGTCCGTTGGGAGCTTTCTTCGGGGTATCGGGGGTGTGCGTGAGCGCCTGCGATTCTCGGCAGGCGAAATTTCGCACATTCACACTTCATCATACCTTTACTAGGTTAGGCTAATCTGCGTGCGGCGCCGGAGCCACGGTGTTGCGCTCTGCGATCGCCGTGCTGGGCTCGCCCATCCAGCCGCCACGAGGCCAGCTCGCTCACGTTTTCAAGGGGATTGTATGCTCAAGCACCGCTCATCACGCGTTAAACGTGCTCTCGCGCTCGTACTGCTGAGCGGGCTCGTGCTTACCGGGTGTCAGAGCGGCGCCCCGGCGAGTACCGGAGCGGATGCGGTGACGCAGGTGGAGCTGCCGCCGCTTGACGAGATCACGCCGCTCGAAAACCCCCGCGCTTACCAGGGTGAGACGACCGCGATCATCGGCGGCCCGTCGATCACGCCGCTCGCGTCTGAGCCCACCCCGCAATTACCTGTCACCGTCGCATCTCACGACCGCGGCGGCGACGTCGACATTGAGGTGACCGATGTATCGCGCGTGCTGGCGCTGTCACTGAGTGGTTCGCTCGCCGAGACCGTGCACTCGCTCGGGCTGTCAGATAACCTCGTGGGCCGCGACATTTCGACCAATTTCCCGGGCGCTGAAGACCTCCCGGTCGTGACCCGCGAGGGTCACTCGATCGACGCCGAGGGTGTGCTGTCGCTCAACCCGAGCCTCATCATCACCGACGGCTCGATCGGACCGACTGACGTGGTGCTGCAGCTGCGCGAAGCCGGGATTCCCGTCGTCACAGTTGACCGAGCCGTCGACGAACCGACCACGTATGAGACAACCCAGCAGGTCGCAGACGCGCTCGGGGTGAGCGAGGTTGCGCTCGAGCGTAACGCCGAGCTCAAGGAAGCGATCGCTGCCAAGGAGGCCGAGGTAGCGAAGCTGCTCCCAGCCGACGAAGCAAACCTGCCGCGTGTGGCGTTTCTCTACGTGCGCGGTACTTCGGGCATCTACTACCTGTTCGGTGAGGGCAGTGGCATCGACAGTATGATCCGCTCGGTGGGCGCGATCGACGTTGCGGCCGAGATCGGGTGGAAGGGCGAACGCCCCATGACCGATGAGGCGCTCATCGCGATCGATCCCGATGTGCTGCTCGTGATGACTCAGGGGCTCGAGAGCGCGGGCGGGGTCGACGGCCTGCTCGCGGCCCAGCCGAGTATCGCCCTCACGACCGCTGGTAAAAACCGGCGCATCATCGACGTCAACGAGAAACTCTTGTTTGCGGGCGGCACTCGGCTGCCCGACGTGATCGACGGCCTCGCGCGCGCAATTTACGCGCCCGATTCGCTCGCTCCCCAGGCGCAGCAGTAACAAGCGACTCCGGATCAAGCCCGCGTTACCCCGTGGTTCTTCACCGCGTTTGCAGTCGTTGCACTGTAATGTAGGGGCGAATCGCCGGTGTCGTGTCACCACCTTTGGCGCCGGCTAGTTACTTGAGGAGCAGTGTGGGGCAGAAATCCGCAGGGGTAGGGGAGCGTCAAAGCTACCCCGAGGACCGCTTCGATCGCGTGCAGCACACCGGTCGGGTGGGCGCGCATCGCGTCACCGCCCGCCCGCGCTATGTGTGGCATTTTGTGATTGCCGGGATCATTGGGTTCGCGCTGCTCACCGCCGTGGGTGTCTTTGCCGTGCACAACATCGGTGCGGCAGGCAAGCTACCGTTGCAGGACCCCGCGCCTCAGGTGGAGGCGCCTAAAAAAGTAGTGCCGCAGCTCAACCCAGAGGCAACGGTGGCGGTGCTCAACGGCAGTGAGACTGTCAACCTTGCGGCCGCCCTCGACAAGATCATTGCCGACGAACAGTGGGGCCAGATCTTGTTCTCGGGCGCCGCGGCGACACAGGACGTGACGATCTCAGCGGTGTTCTACAGTGACCCCGCCGACGCAGAGGCCGCGGCAGGGCTCGCGGCAAAACTGGGTGGTCTGTCTACCTACACGACGAGCGAGTACGACGAGTATGGCGCACAGCTCATCGTGTTGCTCGGTTCTGACTATGCAGGCCCGGGCATTGAAGAAGCGGCTGCCATGACGGCAGCCGGCGGTGCCCCCGGTGACGTGGCCGACGGCGTAGCCGTTGATCCGGAGCCGGCGACCGACCCCGAGACGCCGGCCGAGCAGCCAGTCGAGTAGCCAGCGTAAGCGGCACGCAGTGCTACGAGCTGAGCGCAGCTTCTCTTTCGAGACGTGTTCGCTGTGCGCGAGCTGCTTGCACTCGCACAGCACGAGTGCCAGTATTGTTGTTAGCAGTCGGATCGACTGAGTGCTAACGGTGAAGACCCGCGTCGGCGCTCACCACTTCGAGACCGTCCGGAAGGGGCGAATTACATGGCAAAGATGATTGCGTTTGATGAAGAAGCACGTCGCGGCCTGGAGCGTGGACTGAACATCCTCGCCGATGCCGTTAAGGTGACGCTCGGCCCGCGCGGCCGCAACGTCGTGCTCGAGAAGAAGTGGGGCGCACCCACCATCACGAACGACGGCGTTTCGATCGCCAAGGAGATCGAGCTCGACGATCCCTTCGAGAAGATCGGTGCTGAGCTCGTCAAGGAGGTCGCTAAGAAGACCGACGACGTAGCAGGCGACGGCACCACCACCGCTACCGTGCTCGCTCAGGCGCTCGTGCGCGAGGGCCTGCGCAACGTTGCCGCAGGCAGCGACCCCATCGCGCTCAAGAAGGGCATCGAGAAGGCTGTAGCAGCTGTCTCGGCGCAGCTCCTCGCCAACGCCAAGGAGATCGAGACCACCGACCAGATCGCGGCTACCGCTTCGATCTCGGCCGCTGACGAGCAGATCGGTCAGCTCATTGCTGAGGCGATCGACAAGGTCGGCAAGGAAGGTGTTGTCACCGTCGAGGAGTCGAACACGTTCGGCACCGAGCTTGAGCTCACCGAGGGCATGCGCTTCGACAAGGGCTACCTGTCGGCATACTTCGTCACCGACGCAGACCGCCAGGAGGCAGTCTTTGAGGATCCCTACATCCTCATCGTCAACAGTAAGGTCTCGAACATCAAGGACCTGCTTCCCGTTGTCGACCCCGTCATCCAGTCGGGTAAGCAGCTGCTCATCATTGCTGAAGACATTGAGGGCGAGGCGCTCGCGACTCTCGTGCTCAACAAGATCCGTGGCATCTTCAAGTCGGCTGCTGTGAAGGCTCCCGGCTTCGGCGACCGCCGCAAGGCCATGCTGCAGGACATCGCTATTCTCACGGGTGGCCAGGTCATCTCTGAAGAGGTTGGCCTCAAGCTCGAGAACGCAACGCTCGACATGCTCGGCACCGCACGCAAGGTCATCATCACCAAGGATGAGACCACCATTGTGCAGGGTGGCGGCGAAGAAGACGCGATCCAGGGTCGCGTGACCCAGATCCGTCGCGAGATCGAGAACACCGACAGCGACTACGACCGTGAGAAGCTGCAGGAGCGCCTCGCGAAGCTCGCTGGCGGCGTGGCCGTCATCAAGGCTGGCGCGGCAACCGAGGTTGAGCTCAAGGAGCGCAAGCACCGCATCGAGGACGCCGTTCGTAACGCGAAGGCAGCCGTTGAAGAGGGTGTGCTCCCCGGTGGTGGCGTTGCCCTCATCCAGGCTGGCAAGACCGCGTTCGAGTCGCTCGAGCTGACCGGTGAAGAGGCTGTTGGTGCCCGCATCGTGCAGGTTGCCATCGAGGCGCCGCTGCGCCAGATCGCAGCAAACGCTGGCCTCGAGCCCGGCGTTGTTGCGAACAAGGTCGGCGAGATGCCCGTGGGCCACGGCCTGAACGCTGCGACCGGCGAGTACGGTGACCTGGTTGCCCAGGGTATCCTCGACCCGGCTAAGGTGACCCGCTCGGCGCTGCAGAACGCTGCGTCGATCGCAGGTCTGTTCCTCACCACCGAGGCAGTTGTTGCCGACAAGCCCGAGCCCGCTGCGGCACCGGCTGGCGACCCCACCGGTGGCATGGACTTCTAAGTCCGACACCACTGGGCGGCCGCGCCGCCCGAGAAGTTCGCGGGGCCACACTTTCGAGTGTGGCCCCGCGTTTTTCATTGGAGAAGATGGGCACACCCCGTGCGCTTGCAATGTACGATGGGGTGTTGCCCATCATGTGTCTTCGAGAGGCCGAGTATGCAGCCCCACTATGCCCAGGCGTTAGACCTGCGCCCAGATCTCACGCCGCAGCAGCTGCGCGACCTGTTGGCGAGCCAGCCAGAGCAGGCGCTCGCGGTGGCTGTGCACCCGCAAGCCGACGCCCCGCTGCGCGCTTGGCTGTGGGAGACGGGCGACGGGGCGATGCGACTGTCGATGTATCAGTTCTACCTCGCGCAGCGCGAGCGAATTGCAGCGCTGGGGCAGCCGCTGCCCGGCGATGCCGTACGGTTCGACGAGGCCGTCGCGCGCACCTATGCGCAGTGGCAAGAGGGGCTGGTGGGGGCCCCGCACGAAGATTTGACCATGACAATGACGTCGACGAGTGGTGAGCACGCGCCGTCTCCCCAGGTATCGCCGCTCGCTAAGCCGGCGGCGCCCGCACACGCGGCGGGAGCCGAAGAGGGTGCCGAAGCCGCGGTGCCACAGGTTCAGCTACCCGCGGTTCAGGCACCCGCTGACGGGTACGGCGATGCGGTTGATCCGGCGCCGATTGCGTGGCTCTCGCTGCCCGATGGTGCGCAGGTGGCATTGACCGCGGTGACGGTGCTCGTCGGTCGGAACCCAGAGGCGCTGTACCCGAGTGCGCAGCTCGTGACACATATTGATGAGCGCAGGCTTCTGTCGTCGACGCACGCGCTGCTTCGGCTACACGATGGGCACTGGTTTATTAACGATCTCGGGTCAACGAACGGCACGATTGTGGGGCGTGACCCCCGCACGCCCGCGCTCACTCCCGGGCAGACCGAGTTTTTGGCGGGCGAGTTTATGCTCGGCGGCCTGCCGTTTACGCTTACGATGCTTCACCCGGAGGGGATCCTGTGACCGCGGTAAACACAGTGCACGCCGTGCAGACTGCGCGCACCCAACTGGGCGCGACGGGCTCAGATAGCGGGCAACCAGCGCTCGAGCTGGTGTTTGAAGGCCAGCAGCGCGCGCTGTCGGCGGGCGATTTCTTTATCGTCGGGCGCACGAGCGGTGCTGATCTGCGCATCGACCTACCGATCGTTTCCAGGCGCCACCTCGTGGTCGGGTACAAGAATGGCTGGTTTGTCGAAGATCTCGGCTCCCACAATGGTGTGTTCGTAGATGGCCGCCGAGTCGAGCGCGTCGCACTGACGGAGGCGACGCAGGTGCGGCTTGGTAACGCGACGAGTGGACCGCTGCTCGAACTGCGCCCAGACGCTGCCTCGGTATCTGCCGCAGCGACGCGAGCCCTCACACCGCACGAATTTGGGCAGATGCTCGGCACACTGACTCCGCCGCCGCTGCTCGTTGACGCTGGTTTTGCTGCCGAGCCTGGTGTTGGTGTTGGTGTTGGTGTTGGTGCCGGTGCCGGTGCCGGTGCCGGTGCTGGCGTTGGCGCGTGGGCGCCACCCGTGAGTGCCACTAGCAACCTTAACGCGCAGGCACCCGTCACAGCTACCCTCACCGGCGGGCTTGAGGTGCGCGGTCTCGGGTTTACGGTCGAGGGTGGCAAACGACTGCTGCGCGATGTCACATTTGACGCGGGCAGGGGTACGCTGACGGCGATTGTCGGGCCCTCGGGGGCGGGCAAATCGACCTTCGCGCGCGCCGTGTCTGGCCTCACGAAACCCAGCTCAGGGCAGGTCACCTTCGACGGCGTCGACGTGCATGCACAGTACGACCGCGCGAAGTCGATGATCGGCATGGTGCCACAGGAAGACGTGATTCACGGGCAATTGACGCTGTTGCGCGCGCTGCGTTATGCGGCGCGACTACGGCTCGGCACGGGCATGAGCGCGAGTGAACGCGAGGGCCACGTGCAGCGTGCGCTGGCACAACTCGACCTTGAAGCACACGTCAATACGCGCATTTCAAAGCTGTCGGGTGGCCAGCGCAAGCGTGCTTCGGTCGCGCTCGAGCTGCTCACGGAGCCCGCCTTTCTGATCCTCGACGAGCCGACCTCGGGGCTTGATCCAGCGCTCGATCGCCAACTCATGAGCGAATTTCGCGCGCTCGCCGATGGCGGGAGGACGGTGCTCACGATCACACACTCGGTGGCATGCCTTGACGTGTGTGACCAGGTGCTCGTGCTTGTACCGGGCGGTGCGCCCGCGTTTATCGGTAGCGAACAGGGCGCATTCGCCTATTTCGGCACCACCGACTGGTCAAATATTTTCGACCTGTTGAAGGATGACCCCCAGGGCTGTGCTGAGCGCTGGTTGGCATCGGTCGAAGCGCGCTCGCTCGCGGTAGCGCACGCGCTCAAACCGTCGCAGCCGTCGCAGCAGTCGCTCACTGAGACGCCTCCCGCTCCGTCGACCAGCAGGCCCGCGCAGTTCTTGACACTGATGCAACGACAGCTCTCGTTGATGCTCGCCGACAAGGGATACACAGCGTTCTTGATCGCGCTGCCGTTTGTGATTGGGCTCTTACCGCTCGTGGTGCCAGGCGAAACCGGGCTGACCCGTGTGCAGCAAGCGAAAGACGCTCAAGAGCCGCAGATGATTTTGACGCTGCTCACGATCGGTGCGGTGTTCATGGGTATCTCGATGAGCATTCGAGATCTCGTTGGTGAACGAAGCATTTATGCGCGGGAGCGAGCGGTCGGGCTCAGCACATCGGCCTATCTCGCAGCAAAGATTGTCGTGTACAACCTGCTGGGCCTGTTTGGTGCTGTGGTGATCGTCGCAGTGTCTGGGCTGCTCAAAGATGCGCCCACCGGTGACGGTGTCTTGGGGCTCGGTGCTCGGATCGAGCTCACGCTCGCGATTGCGCTGACAATCTCCGTTGGGGTGCTGATTGGCCTGCTGCTGTCGGCGCTCGTGAGTTCTCAGAACCAGGTGATGCCGGTGCTGATCGTGGTGCTGATGGTGCAGATGGTGCTCAACGGCGGGTTGATTCCGCTCGTCGACGCTGGCGTGCTGAACTGGATCTCGATGTCGGTGCCAGCACGCTGGTCAATGTCGCTGGGGGCCGTGAGCATCGACCTGCATCATCTGCTCTCGATTGCCGACGAGGTGGAGCGTGTGGCGGCCGAGGCCTCCATGCCCGAGCTCGACTCGATGTGGAACCCGAGCGCACTGCGCTGGTGGTTTGGTTTCTGCATCTTGAGCGGCATGGCCGCGCTCATGGCTGTAGCTACGTGGTGGCGCACGCGCACGCGGTAGCTGATCGACGGTGGCGCGGGGCGAGGGGACTGGGGCCGCAGCTCTCCGGTCGCGTCGGCTGTGCCGCCGCTCCTGCCAGACCCAGCCAAGCAGCCGCCCCAGCCCCCTCGCCCCGCGGGTTGCTCAGCACGGGCTACCGGGGCAGGTGCCGGCCCTGAGCCAGGTGTTGCATGATGAGGCCTTGTGCCGTTGCCCAGCGATGCATGACCATGCGATACGACAGCCGAATCACAACATATCCGGCGAGTTTCAAGACGGAATCGTGTGCATTGTCGCTGTCGCGTTGTGCGCCTTCGTGTTGTGCGCCGTCAATTTGCAGTACGAGCCAGTCTTCCACCAAGAAGTCGACGTGGTGCCCGAGGATCCACGCCTGCGGAATTACCTTCAGACGGAGTGCCCGCAGTCGACGCAGCACAAAACTTTCGAGCCCCGAGTCAGAGAAGACCGAACACTCGTTGGCGAGCTGCAAGGCTGCACCGTGCAAAGGTAGCTGCAGCAGTGTTTCACGTGACACCAGCTCCCGCCGCAGTGCCGACTCCCAGACTGCAAATGCTTCTTCATACGGTTGACAATGTGCCACATAGTTGAGTGCATTTTCGAGTGAGTCGACGAGTGCGAATGGTTCACGTCGCACAAGCGGAACTTTCCAGTGCGTGACCGCGCCCACTCTGCCGTGGTGCGCGCTCGCAGACCTTGCGGCGACGTGGTATCCAGTCCTGTGAGTCGACCAGAGTTTTAGTCGCTGCACCAGTGTCATGCAGGTGAGAACCACCCTGTGCTGAGCGGCGAATATGAGTTGTGGGTCTGCGTGCGGTAACGCGAGCCATCCGCGGTGGGGCCGTATGAGTCGTTGCTCAGCTATGAGCTGCGCCTGCTTATATCGACTTACGCCGAGTTCTTTGAGCTTTTCTGCGCGCATCACCCCGCCCGCCTGCTTCAGATGCTGGTAATAGTTCATGCCAACAGCATGGCTTGCGCGCGCAGCTAATAGGGCGCTGAGTCTATGTATGTGGATAACTCGCGCGATCTGGTGATAATGGCGCCCTGTGAGCGGCGGGAACTCGAAAGGGGCTTGTGCTCACACAGGAGATCAGCACTCGTGCAGGATCAAAACCCAGTTTTGATCCTGCACGAGTGCTGATCTCCTGCACGAGTGCAAACACTCGGTAGGGCGCGGACGCGCGGGCGCGATGCCGCGCGGGTGGCTATCGCGGGCGCCGCACGGGCACAGTGTCGTCAGTGTCGTCAGTGTCGTCGGTGTCGGGCTCGCTTGGAGCTCCCGGCAGGTCGACCCTGAATGTGGCGCCACCGCCCGGCGTCTCATGAATACTGACGATGCCTCGGTGCGCGTCGACAATCGACTTGACGATTGCGAGGCCGAGGCCAGAGCCGCCGGTCTCGCGGTTGCGCGATGTGTCGGCCCGCCAGAAGCGACCAAAAATCTTCTCGCGAATCTGCGCGGGCACACCCTCACCGTGATCGATGATCTCGAACCGCGCATACTGCCTGCCGTCGGGGTCTGGCAGCAAAGCTGACACGGCAATTTCGATGGGACTGCCGTCGGGTGTGTGTCGCATCGCGTTACCGATCAAGTTGGTCATCAACTGTCTCACCTTGTGCTCATCGCCGACCACCGCAGGGGCCTGCGGGTCTTCGATGACAGACACGACGCGATCCGGCGCTTGAGCACGCGCATCGAGCGCAGCATCGCTCGCGAGTTTATTGAGCGGCAGCGCCGCGAGTTCGAGCGGCCGACGCTCGTCGAGACGGGCGAGAGCCAGCAGATCCTCGACGAGCGAGGTCATGCGGATCGCTTCTTTCTCGATGCGCTCCATAGCCTGACCCACCTGCTCGCGGTCTTGTAGCGCGCCCATACGGTACAGCTCAGCGTAGCCGCGCACCGACACGAGCGGAGTGCGTAGTTCGTGGCTGGCGTCGCCGATGAAGCGGCGCATCTGCTCGATCGTGTGGGCGCGGTCTTCGAGTGATCCGTCGAGACGATCGAGCATCGCGTTGAGCGACTCGCCGAGATGCCCCACCTCGGTGTGCGGGCTCGCCACCATGATGCGCTTGGAATAGTCACCGCGCGAAATCTCGAGAGCCGTCTGCTCAACCTCGGCGAGCGGCAAGAACGTGGTCGTCACGAGCAGCCTGGTGAGCGCGGCACCCAGCAAGATCACCGCGATGCCAAAGCAAGTGAAGATGATCACGTACTGCGCCACCATCAGGTTAATGGGGGCGGTCGACACCGCTATGAGTAGCGTGCCGCTTGGTCGGTCGCCGACGTTCACGGGCGTAGCGACCGCCCGCCAGTCGGTGCCGTCGGCGGCGACCAAACCAAACAGCGCGTCGGGCTTATCGATCACCGTTTTTAGCGTGATGCTCGGCACGACGGGGGTGCTCGCATTGTGTACCCCCTGCGTGTTGTCGTACTGCAGCGCGCCTTCGGCATCGAGCACCGCGACATAGTATGCCTGGCTCGCGTACAGCACGTCGTTGCGCGACAGGTCTTTCGGGTTGGCGCCCGTAGCGAGCGCGGGGACCGGGTCGTTTCGCAGCTTCGACAGCGTGCTCTCTTGATTCGAGATGAGCATCGGTCGCAGCACCGACAGGGTGCCGACGCCCGCCACGATCAAACCGAGAAATAGAATGAAGACCGTGACACCCGTGATCTTCGCACGCAGCGAGACGTCGGCAAAGCGGTCGCCGAAGCGCGACATGAAACCCGTTACTTCGCTTCGGTCTTGAGCATGTAGCCGAAGCCGCGCTTCGTCTGAATCAGCGACTCTTCGGTCAGCGGGTCAAGCTTGCGGCGCAGGTACGAGATGTACGACTCGACGATGCCGGCGTCGCCGTTGAAGTCGTACTCCCACACGTGGTCGAGAATCTGAGCCTTCGAGAGCACGCGGTTCGCGTTCTGCATCAGGTAGCGCAGCAGCTTAAACTCGGTGGGCGAGAGCTCGACAGAAGCGCCCTCGACGTTGACCTCGTGGGTGTCTTGATCCATCGTGATCGGGCCGATTGACAAGACCGAGTCTTCGTCTTCTTGGATTGTGCGGCGCAGCACAGCCTTTATGCGGGCAATAATCTCGTCAAGGCTGAACGGCTTGGTGACGTAATCGTCGCCACCCACGGTGAGCCCCTCGATCTTGTCTTCCGTGTCGTCTTTCGCGGTGAGGAAGATGATGGGCGCGGTGTAGCCGGCCGAACGCAGCCGTTTGGTCACGCTGAAGCCGTTCATGTCGGGCAGCATGACATCGAGCACGATCAGATCGGGCTCTTCTTCGAGTACTGCAGAGATGGTCTGCGCGCCGTTAGCGACGGAGCGCACACCGAACCCAGCGAAGCGAAGGCTCGTTGAGAGCAGCTCGCGGATGCTGGGCTCGTCGTCGACGATAAGAATCCGGGGTCCCTTTGCCTGAGTGTTCATGACACCAGTCTCTGATCGTTTGCTATGAACTGGCTGGGAGTGTGTGGGAAACGGCTAAGGGTGAGCGCCCTACACCTCGTCGGCGTTCAGAATCGTGTAGGCGTACCCCTGCTCGGCCAAGAACCGCTGCCGGTTCTGCGCGAAGTCTTGGTCGACGGTGTCGCGCGCGATGAGTGTGTAGAACGAAGCGGTGAGGCCCTTCGACTTGGGGCGCAAGAGCCGCCCGAGGCGCTGCGCCTCTTCTTGCCTGGACCCATACGAGCCCGAAATCTGAATGGCGACCGACGCATCGGGCAGGTCGACCGAAAAGTTGGCGACCTTCGACACCACAAGCGTTGTGATCTCGCCCGAGCGAAACGCCTGAAACAGCCGCTCGCGCTCGTCGACGGGGGTTTGCCCGGTGATCAAATCACATGACAGCGCTTCTGCCATCGCCTCGAGCTGGTCGATGTATTGCCCAATCACGAGTACGCTCTCGCCTGGGTGCTTGTCGATGATGCGCTGCGCGAGCCCCTGCTTTTCGGGCGTCGAAGACGCGATCCGGTAGCGATCTTGATCTTCGGCGACCGCGTACTGCATGCGTTCTGCCTCGGGTAGATCGACCCGCACCTCGAAGCACGCGGCGGGGGCGATGAACCCCTGCGCCTCGATGTCTTTCCATGCCGCGTCGTAGCGCTTCGGCCCGATCAGGCTGAACACGTCGCCTTCGCGGCCATCTTCACGCACGAGCGTCGCAGTGAGCCCGAGGCGGCGGCGCGCCTGCAGCTCGGCCGTCAGCTTGAACACGGGGGCGGGTAGCAGGTGCACCTCGTCATAGACGATCACGCCCCAGTCTTGGGCTGACAAGAGCGAGAGATGCGCGTACTCGCCCTTTCGCTTGCTGGTGAGGATCTGGTAGGTGGCGATGGTGACGGGTTTCACCTCTTTTACCTGCCCTGAGTACTCGCCAATCTCGTCCTCCGTGAGCGATGTGCGGCGCACCAGCTCGTCGCGCCACTGCCTGGCCGACACCGCGTTCGTGACCAGGATCAGCGTCTTCGCGCCGACGGCGGCCATCGATGCCGCGCCCACGATTGTCTTGCCCGCGCCACACGGCAACACGACGACGCCCGAGCCGCCACGATGAAAAGCGGCGGCAGCTTTTGCCTGGTAGTCACGCAGCTTCCAACCGCCCGGTTCGTCGCTCTGGGCGAGCTCGATCGGGTATGGCTCGCCGGGCGTATAACCCGCGAGATCTTCGGCGGGCCAGCCGCGCGCCACGAGCTGCTGCTTCAGCTCACCGCGCGCCCACGGCTCGATCGGGTAGGTCTGGTCATCGAGCTTATTGCCCAGGAGTGGCGCAATCTTCTTTGCGCTCGTCACCTCACGCAGAATCGCGGGGTCGTCGCACCGCAGCACGAGCAGCGGCGGCTCACCCTCACCCAGGAGCGGCTGCGCCGAAGGATCATCGGCGCCACCGTCCAAGCGCTCGATGGTGAGCCGACCGTAGCGCCGCATCGTGTCGCCAATCTCGCTCGCGACGCCGCTGGGCACCGGAAACTTTGCGTACTGGTTGAGTGTTGCCAGGATCTCATCGGCTGTGTGTCCTGCGGCGCGCGCGTTCCACAGCCCAAGCCGGGTGACGCGGTAGGTGTGAATGTGCTCGGGCGCGCGCTCAAGCTCGGCAAACACGGCGAGCGCGTGCCGCGCGTCCTCCGCGTCGGGGTGCGCCACCTCCAACAGCACGGTGTGGTCGCTTTGCACGATGAGAGGCCCAAGAGTCATAACGACCTAGTTTACGCGCTGTCGACTGCCACAATCATGGACACGGGCAGCGTGCGCTCCACGCCTGCCCCCACATCGGTTGCCCGCAGCCGCCCGTCGGTGAGCGCGACGGGCGTGAGCGTGAACGTGCGCCGCTGCCCGCGGGCCTCGGCCGTGACGCGCACGGCCGCCCGATCTCGAATGGCGAGCTCGAGCCTGCGCGTAAACGCGGCCGCCGCGGGCTCGGTGTGCGCGGCCGCAAACACGCGCTCGATCATGGCCTCGATGGGCCCGGGCTCTGCGTCTGCCGCGGCTGCACCTGCGGCGGCATGATCCGGATCATGGCCCGAGAAGGCTGGGCCCTCGTGCGCGGCTTCAGGGGCGTCGCTCGCGAGCGACGCGTGATATCGGGCCTCGTTGAACGCCGAGACGACGTGTTCGGGGCGCAGCCTGGAAAACAGCACGACGGTGCTGGTGGCACCGTCAGTGTCGGCACCGTCAGTGTCGGCCCGGCGTTCCACGGTGTTGGGGGAGCGTGTGAGCTGCAGGTGCTGCAGCTGCCGGTCGACGAGCACCGTTTCGGCGAGTGCCTGCTGAGCCACGCGAATGCGACTGCGACCGGCATCGCCCGAGTGCTCGAACACGACGATGCGACCGACCCGTTCGGCGACGTTGCGCAGCAGATACTCGAGCGGCTGCGGCACGCCCGTGAGCGACAGCCGGGCAAACATGTCTGCGGCGCTTTCGGGGGTGACCCCGCGCTCGAACGCGGTTGCGAGCGATGCCTCGGTCACGCGCCGCATCGAAGCGGGCCCAATCTGCTCGGGTCGCGTGAGTTCGGCGAGCTGGCTTTCAGCCGCCGGATCGAGCGGGCCCGGCGCGAGCACCGTGAGATCGGGTTGTAGGTAGACGCCAGCGGCGGCGGCAGGGAGCAACGCGGCCGCGTCTGCCGGGGTGATGGGTTCGTGGGCGCGAATGCGCTGCGCGATCGGGGTGAGCTTGCCGGTGACGGTGAGGCCTAGGTCTTCGGCGTCGAGCACATACTGTCTGGCAGTGGCCAGGTCTGCCGCGGGCAACAGCGGAAACTCGTCGCCGAGTCGCGCACCCGCATCCCCGAGATCGGCGCCTGTGGCAGCGCCGTCGGCACGGTTGGCGGCACTGTTGGCGGCGCTGGCGTTGCTGAGTCTGCCGACGCGGTCGAGACTGTCGCATAGCGGGCGGGGCATATCAGCAAGAAACGAGCGAGCGAGCATCAACCAGCGGTCTGGATGCGGTGAAGCGAGCCAGTCGCCAGCCGCTGCGGCGGGCACGAGGCGCGAACCTGCGGCGACCGTGAGGTGCGCGTAGTCGAGCTGGCGCAGCACGAGCACCGCGGCGGACTGCGCGATCGCAGCGCGATCTGCAAGTTCTCGGGCGGCGGCCACCCCCACGCTTCCGCTGCGGTTGAGGCGCAGCCCATCGCGGCCGATGACGCGCAAACACTCGGCCACCTCGCCCACGAGCGTGAGTGCAGGGGTGAACCACGAAGCCGCGGGTGCCTCGCCTGGCTCGCATGGCTCGAGAGCGAGCGTGTCAAGGCCGACCGCGACATCAACATCGAGCTCGAGCGAAACATTGACCTCGGCGAGTGCGGCGCGCAGCGCGTCGTCTACCTCGGGCAGCGCGATGGGGTGGTCGTGCGACGTATCTGCCCCCACGAGGCCGAGTGCGCGCAGCCGCTCGGTGATCCGGGGCGAAAAGAGCCAGTCGTGAGCTGCCAGCACCCGCAGCGTGGCACGGTCGAGCGGTGCGAGCGCCCGCGCGATCGATTCAGGCCGCAGCAGCTCAGTCGCGAGCCCAATCGGGTCGGCGACCCCGCTTGCGGCGAGGGGGCGGCGCGCCTGCACGAGGCGTGCGAGGCCCTCGCGGTCGTTGGCCGCGATCGCCGAGGCCAGTGCTAGCGTGCCGCTCACGGGGTTATCCGCGAGATTTGCGCTTGGGGTTGCCGCTGCGCTTGTTCGAGTTCTTGCCGCGCGACTGCGTCTCTTCAGCGAACTCGCGCTTGCGTCGGCGCTGCGCCACGATGAGCAGGGCGACGAGCAGCACGAACCCAACGGGCAGTGCGTAGATCGAGACGCCGTAGACGATGGGCAGCCAGCCCTCAGCCATCGCTTCGCGGTTATTCAGCCCAATAATGAGCGTCACGAAGTACGAAAGGAGTGCGGCGCCGATGATGCTGAGCGAAGCGATCGCGAGGATGCGCTCGACAAGTGACGGGGTACCGGAATCTGAGGTGGACATCTTCACCATTTTATCTGGTCGGCGTCGCCAGGTGGGCGCCGCGGGTGCAGCCTCGGGCGGTAGACTTGCGTGGATACGCGGGCGCGGCCCGCTCATCAGTGTGTGCGGGGTGACCCCGCGAGAAAGGGCGAGGCATGCCAAACGGCAAGGTCAGGTTCTATGACGAAGAGCGTGGCTTCGGGTTCATTCAGGGCGACGACGGCGCGCAGGTGTACCTGCACGCCTCGGTGATTCCCGACGGCGCCGAGGTGCAGCAGGGCACGCGCCTCGAGTACAGCGTTGCCGACGGCCGCAAGGGCCCCCAGGCGCTGTCGGTGCGAGTGCTCGACACCCCACGGCTGCCCGCCCGCAACCGTAACCGCAACCGCAAGTCGGCCGACGAGATGGCCGTGATCGTCGAAGACCTCGTCAAGCTCCTTGACGGTCTCGGCGGCCGGCTCAAGGGCGGGCAATACCCCGAGCGCGCTCAGGGGCGCACCGTCGCGGCGCTGCTGCGCCGCGTCGCCGACGACTTCGATGCGTAACTCCCTAATGAAAGGCGGGCAAGACGTGACTGCTGCTGATGTAGTGCCGGATCCGGAGCTGCTCGCGGCTCGCGCTGTAGCGCGTCGCGCGCTCGAGGAGATCACTGATGCGCGCTCGATCGGCGCTGAGTCGGGCCACGAGGTGCACGAGGAGCGTCTCGTGACGCTGTTTTTTGAGTGCAGACTCGAGGGGTACCCGGGGTGGCGTTGGGCGGCGACGCTCACGCGAGTGGACAGCGACGCAGCGGTGAACGTGCTCGAGGTTGAACTGCTGCCCGGTGAGGGTGCCGTGATTGCGCCCGAGTGGGTGCCGTGGTCTGAGCGCCTGGCGCAGTTTCGTAGGGCGCAGGCCCTGCAAGCTAGTGAGGACGCAGCCGAAGACGCCGCGAGCGAGGCGGCTGAGGCCGAGGCCGCCGCTTCTGAGCTGAGCGAAGAAGACGACGCCGAAGACGACCTGCTCGACAACGACTTCAGTGACTTCGACGACGAGCTTGACGGTGTCGACATCGATGATGATGATGACGAAGACGACTTTGACGATGAGTCTGATGATGATTCTGACGAAGACGATTCAGACGATGATGCAGATGCAGATGCAGATGCAGATGCAGATGGCGACGTTGACGAAGAAGACGAGTAGCGATAACTTGTCACCCTGCGCGGCCACCCGTTCTTGTCATCCTGCGCGAGCGTAGCGAGTCGCAGGAGCCAACGAGTAAGGCCTGGGGCGTGTGCCCCAGGCCTTACTCGATTTCGATCGCTTAGACGAGGCGCTCGAGCACGTAGTCGATGCTCGCGGTCAGCTGGCGCACGTCGGCCGGCTCGATCGCGGTGAACGTGGCCACGCGCAGCTGGTTGCGGCCGAGCTTGCGGTACGGCTCGGTGTCCACGACGCCGTTTGCGCGCAGCACCTTGGCGATCGCGGCAGCGTCGACGGAATCGTCAAAGTCGATGGTGACGACGACCTGCGAGCGGTGATCCGGGTTCGACACGAAGGGCGTGGCCACCGGGGTTGCTTCGGCCCAGTCGTACAGCACCTTCGACGATTCGGCCGTGCGTGCCGCGGCCCACGACAGGCCACCCTGCTCGTTGATCCAGCGCACCTGCTCGTCCATGAGCGCGAGCGTAGCGAGGGCCGGGGTGTTGAGCGTCTGGTGCTTGCGCGAGTTCTCGATGGCGCCCTGAAGGTTGAGCGTTTCGGGAATGTAGCGGCCCGAAGCGGTGACGCGCTCGATGCGCTCGATCGCGGCGGGCGACACGAGGGCGAACCACAGGCCGCCGTCTGAAGCGAAGTTCTTCTGCGGCGAGAAGTAGTAGACGTCGGTTTCGGCCGCGTCGAAGTCGATGCCGCCCGCGCCGCTCGTTGCATCGACGACGGTGAGCGCGTCACCCGCGACGCGCTTGACCTCGGTCATCACGCCGGTCGAGGTCTCATTGTGGGGGTAGGCGTAGACGTCAATGCCGTCGACAGCCAGGGTCTCTGAGCGTGAACCGGCGGGGGCCTCGCGCACATCGGGATCCTGCAGGAACGGGGCCTGCTTCGCGGCCTTCGCGAACTTCGCGCCGAACTCGCCGAAGGTGAGGTGCTGGCTGCGAGTCTCGATCAGCGAGTGCACTGCCGAGTCCCAGAACGTCGTAGCTCCTCCGTTGGCGAGCAGAATCTCGTAGCCCTCGGGTGCGCGAAACAGTTCGGCGAGGCCGTTCTGCACGCTTGCGACGAGGTTCTTCACGGGAGCCTGGCGGTGCGAAGTTCCGAGCACCTCGGGCTGCAGGGTCGAGAGGAAATCGAGCTGTGCGCTGCGAACCTTCGAGGGGCCGCAGCCAAAGCGACCGTCGGCGGGCAGAAGATGGGCGGGAATAGTGATGTCGGCCATACGCACGATTCTAGCGGCGCGTTTGGAGCGCAATTGCGCGCCGGTGACGCGAGCGGGGGTCAATATGCCGTAGGCTGGGGCAGGATGCAGCGGAGAGGACAGTGATGGCGGATCTTATCGATACGACGGAAATGTACCTTCGCACTATCCTCGAGCTCGAGGAAGAGGGGATCGTGCCGCTACGCGCACGCATTTCTGAGCGTCTCGGTCACTCTGGCCCCACCGTCTCGCAGACGGTCGCGCGCATGGAGCGTGACGGCCTCGTGGTTGTCACCGATGATCGCAGGCTCGAGCTCACGGTAGACGGGCGCGAGAAGTCGGTGCGCGTGATGCGCAAACACCGCCTCGCAGAGCGGCTGCTCGCCGACGTCATTGGGCTCGAATGGCCCTACGTGCATGAAGAGGCATGCCGCTGGGAGCATGTGATGAGCGAGCGGGTCGAACGCAAGCTGCTCGCGATCCTCGATCACCCCACCGAGTCGCCCTACGGCAACCCGATCCCCGGTCTCGAAGAGCTCGGTGAGACGCGCGCCGGATCATTCCAAACGGGCGTCGTGGGCTTAGGCGAGCTGCTTCTCGAAGCCGACCGCACTTCAGCCGCGCGCATTAAGCGCCTGGCCGAGCCAGCTCAGGTTGATCCGGAGCTGCTGCAGGAGCTTGCCGCCGCTGGCGTCGTTCCTGGCAACCAAGCTTCCTTCACTCGTCGCGGCGACATCGTGCGCGTCGAGGTCGAAGGGATGAGTGACGCGATCGATCTTCCCATGGAGATCGCCGCTCACATATTTGTCTCGCTGTAGAGACGCCGCTCGTGTGCGGCTTGCCCGCGCGCGGGCACAGCAATGAGGTGCTGGCTCAAATTGGGCTGCCCGCAACGGAGTTGATAAACACAAGGAGTCAAAGTTGTCCCTTCTATCCCCTGAAGCACACATCCGTGCAGTAACGGAGACCGTAGAGGCGCGCAGCAACGGCGAGCCCGAGTTTTTGCAGTCGGTGCACGAGGTCCTTGAATCGCTATCTCCGGTATTGGCCGAGCACCCCGAGTTCATTACGGGTGGCGTTCTCGAGCGGCTCGTGGAGCCTGAGCGCCAGCTGATCTTTCGTGTGCCGTGGATCGATGACCAGAACCGGGTGCGCGTCAACCGTGGGTTTCGCGTGCAGTTCAACTCGGCACTTGGTCCGTACAAGGGTGGGCTGCGGTTTCATCCGAGTGTGAACCTGTCGGTCATCAAGTTCTTGGGGTTCGAGCAAATCTTCAAGAACGCGCTCACTTCGCAACGCATCGGCGGCGGCAAGGGTGGTGCAGACTTTAACCCGGCGGGCAAGAGCGACGCCGAGGTGATGCGGTTCTGCCAGAGCTTCATGATGGAGCTCGTGCACCACATCGGTGAAGACACCGATATTCCCGCCGGCGACATTGGTGTGGGCGGCCGCGAGATTGGTTATCTCTTTGGCCAGTACCGCCGCAGCACGCAGCGTTATGAGTCGGGCGTACTCACCGGTAAGGGCGTGGGCTGGGGTGGCGCCGAGGTGCGCACCGAGGCCACCGGCTACGGTGCGGTGTTTTTCGCCGAAGAGATGCTGCTGCGCGTGGGCGAGGCGATCGAGGGGCGCCGAGCCGTGGTCTCGGGCTCCGGCAATGTCGCGACGTATGCGATCGAAAAGATTCAGCAGTTGGGTGGTCTCGCGATCACCGCGTCTGACTCGAGCGGCTACGTCGTAGACGAGGCCGGTATCGATCTTGAGCTTCTGAAGCAGGTCAAGGGCGTCGAACGTGCCCGTATAGAGGAGTACGCGAACAGGCGGGCGAGCGCGCGATTTGTCGCGGGCGGGTCTGTCTGGGATGTGCCCTGCGATCTCGCGTTTCCCTGTGCGACGCAGAACGAGCTGCACGAGGCCGACGCACGCACCCTCATTAAGAACGGTGTGCGCGCTGTCACCGAGGGCGCAAACATGCCCACGACTCCCGAGGCTGCGCTGCTGCTGCAAGACGCGGGCGTGCTGTTTGGCCCGGGTAAGGCAGCGAACGCGGGCGGCGTCGCAACATCGGCGCTCGAGATGAGCCAGAATGCGGCGCGCTCACGGTGGGATCGTGACACGAGCGAGAACCGACTGCACAAGATTATGCGCGACGTGCACGAGGCCACCTATGCGGCTTCTGCCCGGTATGGGCGGCCGGGTGACTATGTGCTGGGAGCCAACTCGGCGGCGTTCGTGCGGGTCGCGCAGGCCATGCTCGAGCAGGGTGTCATCTAGTTCGAGGTCGAGAGAACCAGCAATCAATTTCACCCGTGATTGCTTGGTTCTTCAAGCCCTCGTGAATGATTTGTGACCCTAGCGTGACATTCCCGTTATCTTCAGTTACCCTTGAACGGTCGCGATCCCTCGTGGTCGCACCCCAATAGAGAACGTACGCAAATGAAGTTAGGCAGTTATTCTCGTGAGTTTTAACCACAGCACCGACCTCGTGGTGTCAGACGACACCCCCAAGCAGGCGAGCTTCAAGATGAAGCGCGCAGCACAGATGGCCGGCGCGGCAGTTCTGAGCTTTGGTCTCGTTGGCACGTTTAGCATTCCCGCTTACGCGACCGCACCCGAGGTGCAGGGCATGCCCGATGGATTTGCCAACGTGCAGACGCTCGAGACGGTTGACGCCGACTCCGCACCCCTCGCACTTGACGCACCCGAGGGGGTCGTCGACTCGGCGATCCTCGAGCAGGAGCGTATTGAGGCTGAGGCCAAGAAGGCTGAAGAAGAAGCAGCGGCAGCCGCTGCAGCAGCGAAGAAGAACTCTGAATTCTCTGGCAAGGATGTTCCCGCAGGCGTGGGTGCTCAGGGCATCGTTACGGCAGCGCTCGCGCAGCTCGGCGATATCCAGGACTGCACCGCGCTGGTTGAGCGCGCACTGCGTGCTGTGGGCATCCCTGCGGGTGACCTCGGCACCCAGGTGGGCGAGTACACCGGGCTGGGCGGCACCCTCGTCACGAGCGGTGACTACGCACCGGGCGACGTGCTCATCTGGTCGGGCCGCCACGTGGCAGTTTACATCGGCAACGGCCAGGCCGTTCACGGTGGGTACGGTGGCAACCAGACGGTCGTCGCTGGTGCATTCATTGACGGCTCGCCCGACGGCGTCGTACGCTTCGGCTAACACGTACTCGGGTTCGCCCGAAACACACTAACTTCACGCGAGTGGGCGGGGCTTCGGCTCCGCCCATTTGTGGTTGTACGGGTCGTGCCGTCGTAACAGGCGCTCACTGTTAGGGTGATTTTATGGAGCCGGATTTCGAACTGACAGATGTGCCACCAGAGTCGAACCGTTCTACCGCGGGCAAACTGCTGACGATTCTGGCGATCAGCGTCGCTGTGCCGCTCGTGCTGGCTGGCGTTGGTGTGTGGGCCTGGACCAGCTTCGTGTTTCCCGCCTCCGACAGGGGCACCTGTCTCGCCTCTGACCCCGCCTTCTGCATCAGCCTCTCTGCGTCGACGGTTGAAGACATTGGGTCCGTTGTGCTGCCTGACGGCGCAGAGGTGATCGGATCGGGGTCTGAAACGGGACTGCAGAGTGGACGGGCATGGGGGCTCGTCAAGCTACCCGCAAACCAGGACCTGCAGCTCGGCGCGGGTTATGTTGACGTCGATGCCACGAATGAAGTGCCCACGTTTGGAAGCGGGGATTCCTTTCTCGAGGCAAAGGGCTTCACAGCGTTGAACTCTGTCTCAATGAAGGACTACGGCCCCAAGAGCTATCGCAAGGTCTACTTCGGGTCGAATGCGGCAGGGGAGCGGCTCGCCTACATCTTGCGATGGCAGGAGTATCCCGGCGGCCTGTTCGAACCCGACCCGGTCGCCGCGGAGTGATGCATGCTTCATGAGACGATACGCGAGTGCCGACACGACGCGTCGCTCAGGTGCGGTACCTCACGCGCGGTTTGCGATAGACTCTCACGGTGGCGAAGCTGAACAGCTCGCCCACGCCTTGGTAGCTCAGTGGATAGAGCGCTTCTCTCCTAAAGAAGATGTCGGAGGTTCGATTCCTCTCCAGGGCACTTAGCTTTAAGGCCGTAACTTCCGCATAATCATGCGGAGGTTACGGCCTTATTTTGCTTCTTGGGTGTCCGTGACAACAGATTTGACAACAATTGATGCATCAGTTGTTGCATCAATTGCGTTCTTGTTTAGCCGAGTCATTCGGTAGCGCCTGTGAGTGCACCCGGTGGGGGTACCCGGTAGCGTGCGTGGGTGCACCCGGTAGCGCTCCGGCGGTCATGTCTGAGAGTGGCCATCAACCGT
>NZ_JBTJEP020000026.1:0-37548 GCF_054456635.2 Leucobacter faecis | reverse complement strand
GTCAAGTGTTTCGGCAGTTGAACGCCGCGGCCGCCCCTCGACTGGCGAGTTGACAAACATAGAAGAATCAGAATCCAGAGTCTGAGCTGGTGTCAGCTTTTGCTCTGGATACTGCGACTCGCTTCGCTCGCGCAGCATGACCAACGAACACTACTCGCGCAGCATGACGAAGGGCTTGATCGTATGAGCAACACGATGCGAATTGGAATGGACATCGGTGGCACAAAGATCGAAGCCATCGCGCTCGACGAGCAGGGTGGCATTGCGGGCCACACGCGCACCGCGACCGTGCCCGGCGAGGCCGGCATTATCGACACGGCTGCCGCGATTGTGGCAGAACTTGCAACGCAAACCGACCGTGAACCCCAAGATTTCGCGTCCATCGGCATCGGTATTCCCGGCCAGATCGACCGCGCGCGCGGCCTCGTGCGCAACGCCTACAACATCGGCATCACTTCGCTGCCACTCACGTCGCTGCTGCAAGCGCGCGTCGGCATTCCCGTCACCGTCGACAACGATGTCACGGCCGCCGCAATCGGCGCGGCACACCTGATGCAGCTCGATGGCACGGTCGCCTACTTGAACCTCGGCACCGGCCTCGCCGCCGGTTTCGTCGTCGACGGACATCCGCTGCGCGGCGACCAAGACCTCGCGGGCGAGATCGGACACCTCGCGATCGATCCCCTCGGCCGGCCCTGCCCCTGCGGCCAGTTCGGCTGCCTCGAAACCATCGCGAGTGGCTCCGCCCTCAAGCGGTTCTGGCCAGGTGCGGGCGACGATCCGGGACAGAATCTCTTGCCCGCGGTGGCGGCCGGTGACAGCGAGGCGATCGCGGCATTCGAGCATCTCGTGCGCGGCACCGCGGGCTGCGTGCGGCTACTGGGCCTCACCCTCGACCCCGGCGCAATCGTGATCGGCGGGGGCTTAAGAAACCTCGGCGACCCCCTGTTCGACGCGGTCGCTCGCCAGCTCGACTCGTGGTCTGCAAGCTCCCCGTTCCTCGCCCAACTGAACCTCTCGGCCAGGGTGCAGCGGCTCGACGCCGGGTCACCCGCCGCGGCGGCGGGCGCGGCGCTCGCTGCGATCCGGTAAAGCCCCACGCCCATAGACCCACGTCACCCTGCACTTCACTCAACGTCATCCTGCGCGTGTGCTCCTCGGCGAGAGCCTGCACGTCGGACGGCTCGAGCACGGTGAAAACATCACCCTCGTTGGGATCATGTCCGCAAGCATTGTGACACGCCCATGAGCGCCGTGGTACTTGAGTAGATGAGTAGCTGAATGTACGCTTTAGACCATATACACCGGCCCCTCTTCCTCAGCTAGTTCTGAGGTAAGGGTCGGTTTTCTTTTTATAGATTGGATCTCAGTGTGGCGGTCCCCTACACAAAAAGGCACCTTGACCTAACTGCCCAGCTCCACCTCTTAAGTAGCAGGGGATTGGCTTGCGGAAGTTCGAGAGACGCCAAGCAATCGCTACACGACATCGGGTACTACAGGCTAGCCGCATACCTGTACCCATATCGGGAGCTATTACCGATAGGTACCCCGCGAGAAACGAAATGGCAGTACCGGGGAGACCAGTTCATGGAATCCGCAAGCCTCGCAGACGCCGTACTGCTAGCGAAGTTTGATGAGAAATTGAGAACCACGCTCTTTCAAGGTCTCTCTCAGTTGGAACTGAGTCTGCGGTTCCAGATTGTGCATGTTTTGGGGAAAAGAGGACCTTTCGCCCACCTTGAAGTGGAACATCTAGACCAAAAGGCTTGTAACTCACCTCCTCCTAAAAAATTTGCAGACAAGTATGAAACAAAATTCGACCATTGGCTTGGGGCGTATGACTCGCTAATTAGGCGGGCAAGCGGTGAAGATTACATTCAGCATTTCATCTCTAAATACGATTCAGAGATCGCCATATGGGTTGCGGTGGAGACTTTTGATTTTGGGGCACTGACGCGACTGTTTTCGCTGCTGAACCGGCGTGATCAGAACTTGATAGCAAAGAGGTTTGGCGTATCTGACGGACGAATTTTTCAAAGCTGGCTGCAAGGCTTGAACGTGGTCCGCAACCACTGTGCGCATCACAATCGTTTGTGGAACCGTCAGATAATTTCAGAGCTCGCACAGATTCCAAAGCCTGTAGTTGGTGCCAACATTCAGCATCTTTCTGAGGTAGTGGACCGCCGCAAAATATACGGCTGGGCTGCGGTGCTCGCTTACTCAATGAGGTCCTACGATCCAAGTAGCAACTGGCATAGATCTTTCAAGACTGTACTGGGCAAATTCCCCACCGTGCTACTACATACCCCCAGCAACGCGATGGGCTTTCCTAAATCTTGGACGACACTTCCGCTATGGACGGAGGCCCCAGGACAATCCGTTCTAACTACTCCCTGAATCGAGCTCGTGCGCGTCGGCCAGCAGCACCGTCAGCTCGGCCCGTACTGCCCACATACGCGCGTCAACTTCCGCGACCCGGGCCACCAGGCCGTTCAATCGGCCCTGAACGGATGTTGCATGATTCCATAGCAGCAAGGATCACCGACGCAATCTTTCGTTGAAAGTACGCGGAAGTTGCCGAGAGTGAGAGACTATGGATCCAGCGACTACGCTCGCAAGCTCGCTCCGCGCAGGATGACCGGAAGGACGACGCAAGCTCGCTCAGCGCAACACGACGTAGTGGTGTAACACGCAAGCGCGCTCCGGATCATCTCCTACGCGCCAAACCTGCCTCGGGAGCGACACATTCGGTCAGAATGGGCGCGTGACACTTGCGCGATTTGCTGCGCACGCTAGCCTGGGGTTATGAGCGCACTGAGTCTCGAAGAACTGTCGGCCGCAACGATCGTGGCAGTGAACACCCTGGGCCTGAAGCCGGGCCAGGAGCAGTTCATCACGCCCGTGTCTTACGCGGCAGCCGCCGCGGTGACACCCGCCCACACCGCGTGGCAGCGCGTCGTACTCAGCGACGGCCGCGTGGTCGGCTTCATTCACGGCAACTTCGACGCCGAAGCAACGCAAGAAGAGTTTCGGGCGGCGCTATGGCGCATTAACGTCGATGCAGATGCGCAGGGCCAGGGCGTTGGTACCTTCGCAGTGAGCGCTTTGATCGACGAAGCCCGTACACGCGGCGTCGAGCGCCTCACTGTGCTTTGGGAGCGCGGTGAAGACGGGCCCGAGGAGTTCTTCTTGCATATCGGGTTCATCCCGGTAGGCGAGACGCCCTACGGCGAGATTATCGGCGCGATCGACCTCTAAGGAATGATCCGCGCGCTCTCGCAGGATGCGCGCGGAACGCTCGCATCGGTCGGCTCATCGGTCGCTTTTGGCGGCATCTACTTTCTGACCCCGTGGCTCGACCCCGCGCCCGCCGACGCGATCTGGGCGGTGCGCAACCTCGTCACTATTCCCATCATCGTGCTCGCGCTCGTGATGGCGCGGCAGTGGCATCTGTTCTCGGCGGTCGCGCAACTAATTAGACGCAAACCGCTCGTAATCTTGGGCATCATCGTGTGCGGGGTGCTGATAGGTGCGCAGCTCTGGGTGTTTGCGTGGGCGCCGCTCAACGGGCGCGGGCTGCAGGTGGCGCTCGGCTACTTTCTGTTGCCGCTCGTGCTCGTTGTGGTCGGAAAGTTCTTGTACCGCGACAGGCTCGCCTGGTGGCAGTGGCTCGCCGCTGCCATCGCGGCCGCCGGTGTCGTCTTCGAGATCGTACGCGTGGGCGGCATCTCATGGGAGACTCTGCTCGTGGCGCTCGGCTACCCCGCCTACTTTGTGCTGCGGCGGTGGCTGGGCACCGGGCACCTCGGCGGCATGCTGTGGGAGTTTATTGTGCTCGTGCCGCTGGCGGTGTTGCTGCTTGGTATAGAACTTTCGACGGGCACCGCGCTTTCGGTCAACCCGACGCTCGCGTGGTCGGTGCCGCTCTACACCGCGTTCGCGGGTGGCGCGCTCGTGCTGTATATCGTCGCGTCGCGCCTGTTGACGCTGAGCGTGTTTGGGCTTTTGAGCTATCTCGAGCCGGCGCTACTGATGATCGCGGCGCTGCTGATCGGCGAACGCATCGTGGGGCTCGAGTGGGGCATCTACGCGGCCGTGTGGGTCGCCGTGTTCGTTATTTTGGGCGGCGGTATCACCCGCTTGATGCGCGCACGGCGTACGCGTGTAGGGTTCTGAACATGAGTGAAGCTTCGACAGGTGCGGGTGGCGCGTGCTGCGCCGAAGGAACTGCGCCCGTGCAGGGTGAGCAAGGGCCAGGCGAGCAGGCCCAGAACGCGCACGACGGCCACGGTTACATCGATCACAAGGATGCGCTGCTGAAGCGGCTGCGCCGCGCCGAGGGCCAGGTGCGCGGTGTGCACCGCATGGTCGAGAACGACGAGTACTGCATCGACATTCTGACGCAGGTGTCGGCCGCGACGAAGGCGCTCGAGCGGGTCGCGTTGGCGCTGCTCGACGACCACCTGCGCCACTGCGTCGCGTCTGCCGCGGCAGACGGTGGCGCGCAGGCCGCAGAAAAGCTGCACGAGGCGTCGCAGGCGATCGCCCGGCTCGTGCGCTAGACGCCCCCGTTTGGACTCTGCACCGTGGCGTCTCAGTTACACCTCGCTGTGTGCTGGCCAGAAGTCGTTGACAAGCCTCGCGGTCGACGCAATGTGCTCACGCTTCGAAGCGCCGAACACGATCGATTCAAGATTGGGTAGCCCGCACACCCATTCAATCGCTTCTCGCGCAGGAATCGCGCCACTTGCGAATACTGACATCGCGACTGCTCTAAACTGACGCGTCCGCATCGCTGTGGTGTAAGCGTCGACACCACCCGACATGCGAAAACCCAGCTTGTTGATGTTGGTGCACACGAGCGGATTCTCAATGCCGACACGGTCGAGATCGTCGAGAAGACGTGGCAGATTCATTGTGATGAATCCTGGCTCCGCGTTGTAGCGTTCGCGCACGTGGTCTGCGAAGATACGAAACGCTTCTGTGAAGCCGAGACCCGAGAGCAGGTCCACCACAACGTTCTGTAACCAGATCACCGGCGTTGGAAGCCCCTGGAACATCTTGAGCTCGGCATCAATAAGCAGCGTGGTGATCCCTTCAATGTCTTTCCTGGCGAAAGACTTCGTGCCGCGCGCGAGCGTGTCAAGCATCCCCTCTTCGGGTAAGAATCGCCGCACCGCGCCGAGAAAGCCATCGTCGGTCACGGCATTGGCGTACTTGTGCGCGTACGGCAGGCAAGGAAGAAACTGCATTCCGTCATATCTAAGCGGGTTGGCCCGCATCTGATCGGCAATCTCAGATACTCGATCGTGCGTCGTGCACATGAACATTCGCAAGCCCTCTTCATGGGCGCTATCGAGCACATTCATTATGGAGTCGAGGTCTTGGAACTGTATCTGTTGGGCGCGAGCCTTTTCCTCTGACATGTGGTTGACACCAAAGAACTGGTTGTCGCCGAAAATCAGGCGATCCATACTCGGTCTGGTCATGGCTAATTTCCTCCCCGTAATGCGCTGAAAGCCGCTGCAAGACGACTCCGCGGTGGCGTGACTGTAACCTGCGTGATTTCTCCCGTGTGAAGCCGCGAACTTTCGCGTGACGCATCTTCGCTGATCATCGAAATCACACGGTCGGTGGCTGCCGCCGAACTGAAGTCGTTTGTGCCTGCGGTGGCACCTACCTGTACCCGGCGAACGAACGCCTCAAGTTGTGCACTGTATTCCTCACCCCGCAGATAGAACCACGGAGTTTGCGTCAGCTCGGTTGTATAGTGCACATTCCAGCCCGGGTGATAGCCCGCTGGAATCGGTGCAGATTCACGCAAGAACACCTGCATTTCTTGTCTGTCGGCGTAAATGCGACCGTGCTCGCCCCACAGTGTGATTTTGGTCGTCATTTTACGCTGTGATTCGTCTGACCAGTTCGCGACAATTTGCGCTGTACCGTGTGGGTAGTGCAGCGTGCTCGCGACGGCATCGTCGATGTTCGCCGAAAAAATGCTCGTCAGCTGACTGCCACTGACGGAGTCTGGCTCGCCGAGATACCAGGTCAAGAGATTGAGCGGGTGAGCTGCATAGTCGTAGAGGCATCCACCCCCTTTGGCGCGTTGACTGCGCCACGTATGCCCCGATGGCTTCAGCACGACCGGCCCGTAGGCCTCAGCAAGCGCAGAGTTCACTCTGCCGAGCGCACCGAGATCGAGCAAGCGCTTCACTTCACGAAACGCGCCCACGAATCGGTTGTGGTACCCCACCTGTGTCACAACTTCTCGCAATACAGCCAAGTCAGTGAGTTCTTGCCCTTCGGTTGCGTCGAGCACCAGCGGTTTCTCACAGAAGACGTGGATCCCGCGTTCAAGAACGCTGCGGATCATTCCGGCGTGCAAGTGTGTAGGCGTGGCGATGACTACCGCGTCGGGTTGTGTTTCGTCGAGCATCGTGTCGAGGGCTTTATACGTGTTCACCCCCGTATATTTTGCGAGGATGTCAAGGAGGTAGCCGGTTGCGTCACACACCCCGACAAGGTTGACGTCTGGGTGCGCATTAATCATCGACAGGTGGGACAGCCCCATCTTCCCAAGCCCCACCACAGCAACATTAGTCACGATCCTGCTCCCCTCACTTCACGGTCACGGTCACGGTCACGGTCACGGTCACGCACCCGTCGGCGCGCAAGCGCCGTGCGTAGCGCGTGCTCATACTCGCCACCAATTTTTGTCCAGGTGAACTCGTCTAGAAACCGCATTCGACTCGCGACTCCCATAGCGTGCAAACGGTCTGGATGCTGCAAGAGGCTGTCGAGCGTTTCACTCAAATCTTTGGCAGCTGTGAAATAAGCGTTTCGAGGCCCGGCCACCCATGTGTTGTATACGTTGTCGTGCGCCACCACGGGATTTCCCGCTGCCATTGCTTCGACGAGCGACGGGTTTGTGCCACCCACCGTATGACCGTGCAGGTACATTGCCGCGTGAAATCGCAGAGCTTGAATTCGCTCAGGTGCAAAGATTGAGCCAGGAAACACCACTTCATCAGATGCTGCTTGTCGTATTGCGCGATGGTACGGGTCGTCCATACCGAACGGCCCCACAACGACAAGCTGCATGCCGCGCCTGCGACGCGACCAGGCCTGCACAATTTCAAGCACCGAATTTTCAGGAATCGGGCGACAGACGACGATGCCATAGTTACCGGGAGTGATGCCGAGCTCTGTAACCGGAGTCGTGCTCGCCTCCGTGACCTCATGGGCTCCGTACGTAATTGTCTGCACACGGCGGCGGCCAAAGTGGCGGCGCAGATAGGAGGCGATGACAGGGTGGTCGGCGATGAGAACATCACCCACCCAGCCAGCGAACCGCTCGTTGGTAAGCAAGAATCCTCGCTTCAAGATCCCCCACCGCTTGCGCGTCCATTCCATTCCGTCCATGTTGATGACGTTGGGAATGCCCCGCAGCCGCGGCACAACGTTGAAGATACCCGTGTTGTACCCAAAGGTGAGCCAGACCTCACCGGCAGTGTGCGCAGCCATCGCGTGCTTGATCGATTTGCGGTCAAACGAGACCGTACCCATCCAGCCCTCACGCGGCTCGGGAATGAGCACACGTTGCAGCCCCCGCCACTCGTCGACGTATATCTCGCCGCGTCCCGGCACCTGGCAGTAAACAATGACGTCCCACCCGCGGTCTCGCAGGTATAGCCCAATGTTTTCTGCGGCAGTTTCAAACCCGCCATACGCAGCGGGAACACCATGCGTACCAAGTATTCGAACTGTTATCGACACTATGACCACCGTTTCTGTTCGTCAAAAGAGCATGAACAACCAAAGAATTTCGCTGTGTCTGTTTCAGCCCGAAGGCCCAGCCTGAAGCACGGCCCCTTCTTCCAGATACACTTTCAACGCCGCATCGGCGTCACGCGGCACGAATCCCGTGGCCTCGATTTTGTCGAGTGAGAGCAGACTGTTGCGCGGTCGCGGTGCTGAGGCTTTCTGCGCAAAATAGTTTGCTGCGCTGACTCCGACAACTCGCGCAGGATCATGCCCCAGCAGCTCAAATACACGACGGGCAATATCTGCCCACGAGGTCGCACGACCTCCGCCGGTGAGGTTGTAGATTCCGTACGCGGGGCGCTCGCGCAGCACATGGCAGATGGCATCGGCCAGTTCGCGGGCAAAGCTGAGCCGGCCGATCTGGTCTTGGACCACGGTCGGGCTTACGCCTCGTTCTGCGAGTGTGGCCATCGTGCGCACAAAATTGTTACCGTCGCCGACCACCCAGCTCGTGCGCAGAATGTAGTGGCGCGGTACGGTCCCGACGAGCGCATCTCCCGCTGCTTTGGACTGCCCATAGACTCCGAGCGGCGCAACGGGATCTTGCTCGGTATAAGCACTGTGCTTTGCACCATCAAACACATAGTCACTCGAGATGTGCACGAGCGTAATGTTGTGCGTGATGGTGTGTGCAACGAGCCGCGCCATTCCTGTCACGTTCGCATCCCAGCAGTCGATTCTGCCCTGCACCGTCTCGGCCGCATCAACCGCTGTATAGGCCGCTGCATTCACGACCGTCTCGTAATCGTTCCAGTGCACACGGTCGAGAGTTTCTTCGTTGTACAAATCGATTCTCGAACGATCAGCAAAATCAGCGAAGGGCATAGCGTGCTGCAGTGCACGGCCGAGTTGTCCATTGGCTCCCAACACGAGCGTGCGTTTGGGCTCCATGGGCACCACGGCGTTGAAACGGGGGTGCGCCATGTCTTGCGTTGACCGTTCCGCCTCGTCCAGCGGAATCGGCCACTGGATTGCTACAGTCTCGTCGGCGAGATTTAAGCATGTGTACTCGGCCGCTGCACACCAGTGGGCGTTGACCAAGTACACATACGAGGTGTTGTCTTCGAGGGTCTGGTACGCATTACCAACTCCGCGCGGCACGAAGACCGCCGTCGCTTCGTCAAGTTCAGACGTAAACACGGCACCAAAAGTGGCCCCCGCTCTCAGATCTACCCAGGCCCCAAAGATGCGCCCCGTCGCCACTGACACATATTTGTCCCAGGGTTCGGCGTGAATTCCGCGAGTGGTGCCACGGCGGAGATTGTATGAGATGTTGTTTTGTACCGGCCTGAAGTCAGGCAGTCCCAGCGCAGTCATCTTTTCGCGCTGCCAGTTTTCTTTGAACCAGCCCCGGTTGTCACCGTGCACGGGTAGGTCGAGCAGAAGCAGGCCCGGGATGGTGGTTTCGTGCACGGCCAGTGCTTGCAAGCTCATGGTTATCGCCCCAACGTTCGGTACGTGGTCTCTGTCGCGTCCTTTTGCGGCCGCCACCAGTTCTCGTTGTCGCGGTACCAGTCGATCGTCGCGAGAAGTCCGTCTTCAAAATCGGCATACGCGGGCTGCCACCCAAGTTCCTTTCGCAGTTTCGTACTGTCGATTGCGTAACGCAGGTCGTGGCCAGGCCTGTCGGCGACCATCTCATACGAATCGGCGGGTTCACCCATCGCGGCCAGAATCAGTTCGAGCACGTCTCGGTTGCTACGTTCACCATCGGCGCCGATGAGATAGGTCTCACCGATCCGACCTCGTTCAATAATGTTCAGCACCGCAACCGAGTGATCATCGGCATGAATCCAGTCACGCACGTTCGCGCCTGCGCCATACAGTTTGGGCCGGTCACCGCATAGAATATTGGTGATTTGCCTTGGAATGAATTTTTCCACGTGCTGTCTTGGCCCGTAGTTGTTCGAACAGTTTGAGATCGTCGCACGCACCCCAAAAGACCGCGTCCACGCGCGCACGAGCAGGTCACTTGCCGCTTTCGTGCTGCTGTAGGGCGAAGAAGGGCTGTAAGCGGTTTGCTCGGTAAAACGGTTCGGGTCGTTGAGCGCAAGCTCTCCATACACTTCATCGGTCGAAATGTGGTGGTATCGCGTGCCGTGACGACGCACGGATTCAAGGAGCGTGTACGTACCAACCACGTTCGTGTCGATGAACGGGTGGGGGTTGCTGAGCGAGTTATCGTTGTGTGACTCTGCGGCAAAGTGCACGACGACGTCAGTGTTCGCTACGAGATCATCAACCAGAACCGCATCACACACGTCCCCCCGCACTACGCGCACGCGTTCAGCAGGCAGGTCGGCCAGCGAAGACGCATTACCCGCGTACGTAAATTTGTCGAGCACCGTCACCGTGTCATCAGTGCGTGCGACGAGGCAGTGTACGAAGTTTGACCCGATGAATCCCGCGCCACCGGTGACAAGAATCGCGCGAGACATCAGCGACCTACCTCGAGTAGGGCCAACAGATAGTCGCCATAACCACTCTTTACTAGAGGGGCGGCGAGCCCTGCGAGTTGCTCGTCGTCTATCCACCCGTTACGCCACGCGAGCTCCTCCACACACCCGATTTTGAGTCCCTGTCGCTCCTCAACCACTCTCACGTAGTCGGCTGCCTGCATCATCGACACGAACGTACCTGTGTCAAGCCACGCCGTTCCTCGCTCGAGCACCTGCACGTGCAATTTGCCGGCGCGCAGATAGTGTTCGTTCACTGAGGTGATCTCAAGTTCGCCGCGAGGACTCGGACGCACGCCCTTCGCGATCTCCACGACATCTCCGTCATAGAAATACAGCCCGGGCACTGCATAGTGACTCTTGGGAGACTCGGGTTTCTCTTCTATTGACAGGGCCTTGCCTGCGCTATCGAACTCGACCACGCCGTATGCGCGCGGGTTGGCAACGTGGTACGCGAAAATTCGTGCACCGTCGATGTCTGAGTGCTGCTGCAGCGCGGTGCCCAGCCCGGTGCCGTGAAATAGGTTGTCACCTAGCACCAGGGCCACGCTGTGGCCGGCAATGAACTCTTCGCCGATAATAAAGGCTTGCGCCAGACCGTCTGGTGACGGCTGTACGGCGTATTCAAACCGCATTCCCCACGCTTGCCCATCACCAAGTAGCGCTTGAAATTGTGCGTTGTGTTCGGGCGTTGTAATGACAAGCACTTCCCGCACCCCCGCCGCCATGAGCGTGGCAAGTGGATAAAACACCATCGGTTTGTCGTACACCGGCATCAATTGCTTCGATGTGCCCCTGGTGATAGGCCAGAGCCTCGTGCCGGATCCTCCGGCAAGAATGATTCCACGCATGTCACACCTCGACTATGCGCAGCACACTCGCGGTCGACGAATCGCTCGCGACTGGCTTCTCGAGGGCGTGAAGCGCTTGCCGCAGCACCGTGCTCGATGTGTGGGCGGTGTACGGAAAATACACGACCTCGACGCCGACCTGAGCAAAACGCTGCTCAAGCAAGTCACCTTTGGGTGTTCCTCGCCAGTCATCACCCTTAAAAAAGTGGGTAAACTTCAGCTCACGCCAAGTCGCGAGCTTGTCTGGCTGCCGTTCAACGTATACGCGGTCGACACAGTCGATGTGCCGCACGATCTCAGCCCGCTCTTCGGTCGGAATCACCGTCTCGCAGTTTTTTGAGATGAGTAGCATCTCATCACTCACAACACCTGCGATTAAAAAATCACACTGGTTGCGCGCATGACGCAGCAGGTTCAGGTGCCCCACGTGAAATAGGTCGAAGGCGCCAGCTGCGTAGCCAATACGAATCATGATCCCCCCTGGGTCTGTCGCGGCTTCGCTGCCGCTTCGGCGTTAGTGTATGAGCCTGCATGAGCCTCACGCATCGGTAGGTTGTACGCATGATGTCTAAGCAGCGCTCGGGCTCGATTGAGTTCTTGATTGGTGGTGTCGTCATAGAACGCGACCACCGACGCTGTCGAAGCAAGGATGCCGGTACGACGGGCCCCTGTCCTGCCGGGCTGAAACTTGTTCTGTACAACCCGGATCGTGTGCGGGGAACACTCCATGTCACACATCAGCTTTGCCTCGGCCATGACGTTTTCTTCTGCCACAATCACGATCTCCATGCGCTGCGCCCATGGCGCCCGCAGTATCGTCTGCACCGCTGACCGTAAAGATTCTTCGCCCATGGCGGCCGATACGATAACGCTGGTGTCATACATGGCCCCACCTGCTTGCTTCTAGCCGCTGGGTATCATCGAGGCCAGGGCCGCACACCGGCAGCTGTGTAAAGGGGCCCGCCACCTCCGGCTGGAAGTCACCTACAGGGGGGAGTGACTGGCCGGGGGTGACGGGAGTTTGGGAGGAAGCGCTACTGCTCGATAACTGTCGCATGATCAGTACGCCCCCTGGTGCGAGGCGACCACGCGAGCGGTGCGCCAGATGATCTGAATGTCGTTGATGACCGACCAGTTCTCGACGTAGCTGAGGTCGAGGCGCACGCTGTCCTCCCACGACAGGTCACTTCTGCCGCCCACCTGCCAGGGGCCGGTGATGCCGGGCTTCACGTACAGCCGGCGCATCACCTCGCCGTCGTAGGTGGTGACCTCGCGCGGCAGCGGCGGCCTGGGGCCAACGACGCTCATGTCGCCGCGCAACACGTTCCAAAACTGCGGCAGTTCGTCGATGGAGAGCCGCCGAAGCAGCGCCCCCACCCGGGTCACCCGGGGGTCGTTGCGCAGCTTGAACAGGGATCCGGAGCCTTCGTTCGCGGCCTGAAGCGCGCTGAGTCGCGCTTCAGCATCGGGCACCATGGTGCGAAACTTAAACATTTTGAAGAGCGCGCCGTCCTTGCCCACCCGCGGTTGCGAGAAGAACACGGGCCCGGCGGAGTCGAGCTTGATCGCGAGCGCGATGAACGGTGTCGCGACCGCGATCACCGCGAGCGCGGCGAGCGACACAGTGATGTCGAGCCCGCGTTTGAGCAGGTAGTGCCCGCCCTCGTATGACGGGATCTTGATCTGCACCATCGGCATGCCGTCGACGGGGCGAAACGAGATGCGCGGGCCAACGACGTCGGTGACCCGGTTTGACAGCAGCAGGTTGGCGGCGGCGCCCTCGAGCTGCCAGCTCAATTCACGTATGAATCCGGGGTCGCCGTCGGGTTGCGTGGCGATCACGATGGTGTCGGCAGCGATCGTCGCGGCCGTCTCTTTGACTCGCTCGATGGGGCGCGCCAGCTGCTCATCGTCGCCCGTAAGAATCGCGCCGACCACGTGAAACCCGCTCGCCTCGGCATTCAAAGACTCGACGGCGTAGGCCACATCTTGTCGGTCACCGACCACGAGCACCCGCGAGCAGTAGTGCCCGTTTTGGCGCTGCGCGCGCAGCCAGCGGCGCAGGCCCCAGCGCGATACCAGCAGCCCGGCGAGCCCGAGCGGCAGTGCCCCAAAGAGCAGTACCCGGTCGCCGGCCCAGCCGACGAGGAGCGCCCACACGGCCACCGCGCCGAACGCGAGGCCGGTCGCGTGAGCGACGCGCTGGTATTCGACCGCGCCAGAGCCGAGGCAGCGGGTCTCACGGCTGCGCATCCCGGCAAGAAAGAAGCTCCACGCGAGTAGCAGCACGACCGCGGCGAGCGCTGAGCGCGGTGTGATGTCTGCGATGAGCCACTGCAGCGCGGCAGCGATGGCGATGGCGAGCACGAGCACGAGGTGGTCGCTCACGCGCAGGCTCCAGCGGAAGCGGCGCTCCCAGCGGCGGCGATGCTCGAGCGTTGGCGAGGTGCGAGGGGAGACCGCAAGCGGTGCCATCGTGGTCTCGTAATCTCGTTGCACCAGCATGTCATCGTCCCCTGTCGCGCCTTTGCGTTTGATGAGGCCAGGCTACGAGCGACGGTGGTGCCAACCAGGGCGAAATACGCAACTCTTACGCAGGGGTCACGCAGCGGCCGCGCGCACCGGCCTCGCACGGGGCCCGCACCCGGGGTGCAGCCCACCCCGGGTACGCATGTTTACACGCTCACCAGGTTTGATGTTCGCGGCGAAACCACTGCCGCAGTTCGTCGCGCCCACCCACCCGCAGCTTGGTGAACACGTGCCGCAGGTGGGTGTCGACGGTGCGCACCGAGAGGTGAAACTGTTCGGCGATCCAACGGCTTGAGTATCCAAGGGCGGCGAACAGTGCGATCTCGCGTTCGCGTGCCGAGAGCTCGTCGGTGGCGGGCAGCGGCATCCACACGCCCAGCTCGGTGAGTGCGCGCGCCGACGGGCTCTCCCAAGCGGTGACCCCCGCCGCGATGTCTTCGCAGTGTGCGAGTATCGCCGCCGACATGGGCGGCTCGATCACGGCGGCGAGCGCTCTGATGCGCGTGAGGTACTGCACGGCTTCGTCTCGATCGGCGACTGCGACCTGGTGCAGCGCGAGCAGTTCGACCGTCGCGAGGTCTTGGCCTCGCGCCCACGCAGCGAGCTGCAACCCAAACTGTGCGGCGCCGTCGTCGGTGTTCCACTGCCGCGCGCGCAGCGTCATAACGCGCACGAAGCCCGCAACCGTTTGGGCGGGCCCCGGCCGGTGCACCTCGGCTGAACGAATCGCTCGGCGACTCTCTTCTTTCTCACCGAGGGCGGCAAGCGCTAGGGAGTGGGCGGCAAGCCCGAGGCTGAGCAGGCCGTGTGGGTCATGGCGGGTGAGCCGGTCAACTACGCGTTCGCCGCGCTGCGCGGCGAGCCGCCACTTGCCGTCGGCGAGACTCATGAGGGCCGCGGCAACCTCTGCGAGCCCGGTAAACGCGGTGTCGTGCTGTGCTTCTTCGAGCATCAGCGCGAGCCGATATCGCGCGGCCTCTGCGGCACCACACGCCCAGAACGTTAAGAAGCTACTGAACTGCAGCACCTCCACGAGCTCCGCCTGCGGTTTTTCTCCGATCGTCGCGTACGAACTGGCCTGGTCTGCGATGCGCAGCGCGTCTGAGAACTGGCCGCGCTGGCACAGCAGCAGGGACGATACGAGCCTCGCGCTGCCGCGCTCCCACTCCACACGCATCGACGCCACCGCACCGGGGTGCGGCAGATAGTCTTCAGCTTCGCGTAACTTGCCGAGCGACGCGAGCAGGAGCGCGTGAGCGCCCCGCACCGCTGCGAGCTTCGCGTCGCTCCCCTCCGCTGTCACGCCGTCGCCCGCGACGCGTTCGCCCAGGTCGGCCAGCTGTGCGAGCGCGCGCTGTGGGTCTCCCAGGTCAAACGCGTAGTGGTCGATGAGCTGCAGCTCGAGCCTGATCCGGAGCATCGAGGATTCGCCCGCCGAGCGCCGCAGCCGGTCGAGGGCCTCGCGCACGTCGTCCCATGAGCGCTCGAGCACCGCGTACTCGCCCGCGGCACGCGCCGTGGTGACGAGCTGCAGGGTGGCTGCGGCAAACTGGTTCGTCGTGGCGTCGGGGTGGGTGAGCAGGGCGCGAGCGGTGCGTAGCCGCAGGCTCGGTTCGAGCACGTGGGCGTGCTCGTCGAGCGTTTCAGACAGCCACTCAGCGGGCAGCGGCCTGCCCGCGTCGAGCCCCAAGCGCACCAGGCGTACGAGCAGGTCGTGGCGGCGGTGCGCGGCGGGTCCGTTGAGGCTCTCGCTTAACGCGTCGAACAGTCTGCTGCTGATCGCGCTCGCTCGCTCGGTCGTCATTTGCTCGCGCACTGCAGCCGCGAGCAGCTTGTGGCTCAGACTCAGCTGCGTGCCCCGGCCGTGTTGATGCTGCTCTTTGACAAGCCCGCGGGAGCGCAGCCGCGAGAGGCTTCCCGGGTCAATTTCGCGCACGAGCTTGCTCTCGCCGACCGGCTCAACGAGCGCGATCAGCTCGAGGGTGCGCAGTTCTTGATCGCTGCACAGCTCTTGCAGATAGTCCCAAATCTCGCGCGGCACGAGCTCGGGGCCCGGCAGTTCATAACCCACACCGCGGCTGCGACCGATGTGCCCCTCGCGGTCGAGGGCGAGCGCCAGCAGCATGAGCGAGAGGGCGTTACCTTCGGTGAGCTGGTACCACCTACGCAGGCTGTGATACTCAATGTGTTCGACACCGAGCAGCCGGTTCAAGTAGCGGTGGCTCTGCTGCATCGTGAGTGGCGCGACGGTGACCACGTGGGCACGCGCGTCACTCGATAGGTGCGCGGCCGCCCCGCTGAGCCCGTGGGCCGTGGCGATAAGGCGCACGCCGGTGATGTTCATCACCCTGCCAATGAGGCAAGTGAGCTGCGGCGAGTATCGGTCAATGCCCTGCACAAGCAGCACCGGATCGCCCCGGCCCGGGTCATTCGCGATATCTGTGACTGTGTCGATGAGCTGCTCGGCGAACCGCTCGCTACTGTGCTCGTCGTCTTCGTCGAGGTGCACCGCAAAGTGGCCGAGCGTCTCTGGCACCCCAAAGTGTGAGGCGATCGTCGACAGCGGGTTTGAGGGGGCGATGAGCGAGATCAGTTCGAGCGCTTGGGAAGGCTGGTCGGGTGCGTGGTGGGACGTTGCGCTCTCGCTCGCGCTTTGGCTCGCGCTTTGTCCCAGCTGCTGCGAGAGTGTTTCGACCGCGTCTTGGGCGAGCCTGCGCTTACCCGCGCCCGATTCACCGACGAGCAGCACGATACTGCCTGGTGGAGCGAGGAGGTCGACGACCCGTTGCAGCCGCTCGGGGGTTGTGTGCTCGACCGAGCCTTCTCCGACAAATGGGAACGTGCCCGCGCCTACTTCTAACGCACTGAGATGAACAAATTCCATGACTGACTCCCCTGGACGCCAGTCAGCCCCCCAACCACCGAAAGTCCTCATATGTTTTGTAACACTGCCTGCTCTTACAAGCAGTGCGTGATTGCCACGTAAGTAAGCTTGCGTCCAAAATTACGAAACGTCAACAATGAAACCAAAAATGACCATCAAATGTGATATGCCTGGCCTAAAGAGCTCTTTCCGTTGCTCATCCCCTTGCCAAGCCAAGCGCGAGGGGCCACGATGAGTGTTATGAGCGCACTCAACGGTGATCACGCAGCGGCTACTGAATCAGACTTCGCAGACCGAGAAGGTCCCGCCCCAAGCTATTCGCTGTTCGCGGCGTTTCGTGTCAGCTCGACCCACCCGTTTGTCTTGGACGGCCGCGATGTGCCGGGGCTCGTGCAAGAAATCGAAGACGTTGTTGAGATGTTGGCGGCTGAAGACGTTTCTGTGCGCGGCTGGTACGACGTGAGCGGCATGCACCACGACGCCGATCTGCTCGTGTGGCTGCACGGCGAGGCGGCCGAAGACCTGCAGTGGGGCATACGTGAGCTGCGTCGCACGTCGATCATTAGCCCCCTGATCCGGGTGTCGAGTGCGCTGGGATTTCATGCAGCCGACGGCCTTGCCACGCCGGCCGGTGCCGTGCGTGTCAACACGGTGCCGCAGCAGTGGCTAGCGGTGACGCAGCAGGGCCCGCTAAACCTCGAGATACTCGAGGCCGATGACCTTGCCGATCTGGCGCCGCAGCTGCGCGGCATTAGCGCACAGTTTCGCGCTGGCCGTTTCGTCGAGCCCGTCGAGATCATCGAGGTGTTGCAGTAGATCACTCGCGTTACCGCGCCAGCCCATCCGGCACGACGGGGCTAAAAAATGCTGCCGTCACCGCCGCCATCGGCATTACCCTCAGGTGTCTCGGGCGGGGGCTCAACCGGCGGGGGCGGCGGAGGCGCTGTCTCTTCTTGCCTGCGTCGTTCTTCTTCTTGCCGAGCGGCTTCCTCCGCCGCCAAACGTGCGGCCTCCTCAGCGGCCAGGCGCGCTGCTTCTTCTGAGGCGGCCTGCTCAGCGGCCAACTGCTCAGCGGCCTTCTGCTCCGTCACGTACGTGGTTGCAGCGGAAACAAACGCCTCCACACGCGCGAGAGTCACGACCGACCTCGACTCGCTAGTCAGTGTCATGACGGTCGCCGGGTCCACACCTGTCGCGCCTGTCAGACGCACCACTGCACCGTCGGCGCCGCGCGCGAATTCAGTGGCCGCTACGGTCTCTGCGGCCTCGAGTGCCGTGTCTTGAACCGCGGCTCGTCGCGCATCCAGTTCGGGGTCGGCTTCGAGGAGCCCGCCTTCTGGAGGTTGCTCGACCTGTATCATGACCTTGGCAGATTGGGGTGCCGTGCTCGCGACCGTGTCGACTGCCTTCAGCCCACCGGCAACGGCCTTATCAAGCTGCTTCAACTGCTCATTGCGTTTGCTAAGCGATTGTTGTGATTCAGCAACGTGTGCAGATGCTTCCTCGTGCCGAGTTTTTGCGTCCTCAAGCACTTCGCGTGTGACGGTTGACTCAAGCTTTGGCGGGTCAGCATTCACAAAGGTCAAATCGGCGACCTCGCCCACAGTGAAAGGGGTGACAGCAAACCAGGTGACTGGGTTAAGCTCTTCGCCCTCTTTCAGCTCGTTTGCGATCACCGCCATGGCTCCCGCCTTTGACATCGCACCCGCTTCGTCAAGCACGGTTGTAATGTTGGCTGCTGCATCTGCCAGCTCGGTCGCTACGGATTTCGGCACAATGGCAGAGTCTGCTTTTGCGAGTGCACTAAACCGCACCGCCAGCGATGCCGCTTCTTGCTGTTGAAGATATAGCAGCACCTCTGCCGCGTCACGTTCGACTTCACTGCGACCAAATTCGTTCTCGAGCTGGGAGGTTTCGTGTACCACCTGCCCGTATTTGCCGGCGTCGAGCGCATAGAGGTATTGCGGCGCGGCGACGCCTGCGACGATCAGCGCAACCGCCACGCTGCCCAAGGCAATCATGAGCGTACGCCCAGACCACAGGCCTGAACTTCGACGCGTTGCGCTACCGGGCAGCAAACGCCGATCAAAACCGGGGGTCACAAAGTCCAGCCCATCCGGGTTTTGCGTTTCGTTTTCTTCAACCATGTAATGCTTAAGTGTCGCGTTTCTGCGCAACCTCACTAATACTAGTCGCATCTATCTACGCAGGCGCTCGCTAACGGAATGCCTGCGACGGCGACCAAAGTCTGGCACCGCGATAGTTCATCCTGATGCGCTCTGGGAGGGATTCAGGGCATATAATATCTGCGGCCATATATTTCTTATGCAATTTTGGTGTCTTGGCACTCACGGTGCGATATTCATCCAATTGTTTTCAAGGAGCGTCATCGCTGCGACTGAACCCGCCTGGGAAAAGCGTTACTCACGCAAGCTTTTCTGGACGGATTTTGCGGTGTTGCTTGTGGCATGTGCCGCCCCATATGCTCTGACGCTACTTGTAGCTGACTTGTCTGCGGTAGCAGTTCGTCAGTCTGCGATCATCTCAATCGTCTTGTTCGTGCTGTGGTCGTTTTCACTCACAGGTTTCGATACGCGCAGCCCCGCCGTTTTTGGTACTGGGCCAGACGAGTACAAGCGCGTCATTAACGCCACCGTGATTTCCTTTGGCCTCGCGGCGATCCTCCTCGTTGCTACCGGGCCACAAGAATTTCGCACCGAAACGGTCTTCTTCACCTTTCTGAGCGGTCTCTTCTTGGTTGTACTCGGTCGTTGGGTGTGGCGCAAACGGCTTCACAGCCAACGCCGTCGCAGCAAAAATGTCTACCGCACCCTGATCGTGGGGTCCCCCGGTCATGCTGCCCAGATGGTGCAGCAACTTCGTGCGAACCCGCTCACCGGATTCCATCTCGTCGGCGCCATTTCTAAAGAAGATGTGGGCGCAGAGGTCGCGCCCGGCCTCACCATTCTGGCGACTTACGACGATCTCGTAGAAACAGTCAATAGTCACGACATCGACACGGTGATCATCACCAGTGCCAGGTCTCTGACACCACGGCGCGTGCGCCGCATGAGCTGGGAGCTCGAGAGCAGTCATGTCGACCTCATCGTCGCAGCTTCGCTCACCGATGTTGCTGGCCCCCGCATTCACGTTCGCCCGGTAGCAGGGTTGCCGCTCATTCACGTCGAACAACCAGAGTTCACGGGCTGGCGTTACTACGCCAAGCGGTTCTTTGACCTCGTGGTGGCAACCGTGATGCTGGTGCCCTCACTCGTTGTCATGCTGTTGCTTGCGGTGCTCGTACGTATCGAGACGCCCGGGCCCGTCTTGTTTCGTCAGGTGCGTCTTGGCATCGACGGTAAACCGTTCACTATGTATAAGCTGCGTTCAATGCGCACGTCTGCCGAGAACGAACTGCCTGGACTCCTCGACAAGTCAGACGGCAACGGGCACCTCTTCAAGCTCAAAGCCGACCCTCGCGTGACGCGGGTGGGGCATTTCATGCGAGCGCACAGCCTTGATGAGCTCCCCCAACTCTTCAACGTGTTTCGAGGTGACATGTCGATGGTCGGGCCGCGGCCGCCGCTGCAACGCGAAGTCGACGAATATGACGAGTGGGTAAGCCGGCGGCTACTGGTGCGGCCGGGCATTAGTGGGCTGTGGCAGGTCAGCGGGCGCAGCAACCTCTCGTGGGAGGAAAGTGTGCGCCTCGACCTGTTCTACGTTGAAAACTGGTCCATTACTGGCGATCTACTTATTCTGTGGCGCACTCTGCGCGCCGTCGTAAAATCTGAGGGGGCCTACTAACTCGTGGTATCGATAGAGATCCCCAGCCTGCGCTCTTACTTTGAGGCACCGCGTAAACGCTTACTGTTGGTCGCCTCGACTGGCGGGCACCTGTCTCAGTTGGTGCGTCTCGCCGAGCGCGAAAACGCGGCGGACGATTCAGTCTGGGTCACGTTTGATTCACCTCAAAGCCGATCGATGCTGCGCGGCAAACGCGTACTCTGGGTCGATTACATCGCTCCTCGCGATTTGCGCGGCACGGTCAAGGCTTACCGCCATATTTCAGCCAACCTCAATCCCAGAGACTTTGATGGGGTGCTATCGACCGGCGCGGCTGTTGCCGTAGCAGGGCTTGCTTGGGCCAGACGACACTATGTTCCCGCCGTATACGTTGAAAGCGTCTCGCGTACCGACGGGCCCTCACTCACCGGCCGCATCGTGCAGAAGCTGCGCCTCGCCGAGCTCTACACGCAACACGCCTCCTGGGCTAGCGCGAAGTGGCAGCTCACCCCATCGGTGTTGAACGATTTCGCCGCTGACACGCCACGGCCCCTGTCAGGTGAACGAGCTGGACTGAAGGTGCTCGTGACTCTCGGCACGATCAAGCCCTACCGCTTCGATAGCGTGGTCGATCGTTTGGTTGACATCACCGGTCCTGAAGACGAAATCGTGTGGCAGCTGGGTGAGACCTCGCGCTCGGGCCTACAGGGCCGTTCACACGATCTCATGCCTGCTGACCAACTCCTCGCAGAGGCCAAAGCGGCCGACGTCGTCGTCACGCACTCGGGCGTCGGCACCATTCTGCAGATGCTCGATAGTGGTATCTCGCCTGTCGTGGTGCCTCGATTGAAAGAACGCGGCGAACACATCGACGACCACCAGTTGCAAATTTGGCGGTTACTCGATGAGGCTGGCATCGGGTCTCCCGTGCAGGTGCAAGATCTGTCGCGCGACACCCTCACGTCTGCGGCAAGTAAACGGGTACGGGTGCTGTCGTGAGCGGCATGTTTGTCAGCTGGACTCGCTCGAATGGTCGCACCGAAGACCTTGCGGGTGCGCTCGGACTTTCGACCGAGTTTCTGTTTCGACGCAGCCGCTTCGGGCTGTTGGGGCGTTACGTTCACCAGGCACGCGCCACGCGGCAGGCCATCAGACGAGCAGCCCCGTCCTCGGTCATGCTCATGTTGCCACCGGCCCCCGCGCTGTGGGCGCTTCGCGGCGTTCTCGCGCGTGACACCCCGCTCGTCGCTGATCTGCACACCGGGTTCTTCCTCGACCCAAAGTGGACTTGGGCTACGCGGCTGTCACTGGCATCCCTTCGCCGTCACGGCGGCATCGCGATCGTCACCAATAACCATCTGGCTCAGGTGTGCCGTCGGCAGGGCGTCGAAGCGGTCGTATTGCACGATCTCATTGTGGAGCGCACACCCCAGTCTGCGCAGCATTACCTCCTGTGCCCGGTCAGCTACGCCAACGACGAACCAATCTCAGAGATCTTGCAGGCGGCACGTCTCACCCCCGACGTCGAGTGGCGACTCACGGGGTCAGCTCCCGCGGCGGTTCGCAGTGCGGCGCCCAGCAACGTGACCTTCACCGGGTTTCTTGATGCAGACGAGTTTGATCGTTCTCTCGCAGAAAGCGCCGGTGTGGTCGCGCTCACTACTCGCCCACACACCATGCAGCGTGCGGGGTACGAGGCGTTTAACACGGCCGTGCCGCAGATCACCTCCGACTTCCCTGAGCTGCGAGACTTTTATCGTGATAGCGCTGTGTATGCGACCGCCGATGCACAGTCGATCGCTGCGGCAGCCCGCGAGCTACTCAACCGTCGCGCGTCACTCGTCGAGCGCATTCTCGCGTTACGCCCGCAGCATGTGGCAGAGCAACAGGCGGCTCTCGCGACAGTGCACCAATTCCTGAACACCGGCGCCCCGCTTCGAGCGACCTCGCACCAATCAGAAAGGCGGCCAGCCCGCTAGTGCATGCATCAGTAATTGGTTGCGGCTATCTGGGGGCCGTGCACGCCGCCGCGATGGCTTCGCTCGGCCACCGAGTCATTGGTATCGATTCAGACCGCGCACGTATTGATTCATTGTCTCGTGGTGTGGCCCCGTTCTTTGAGCCGGGACTCGAAGAACTGCTGCAAGCCGGCCTTGCTACTGGCCGACTCTCATTCAGCTCCGACGTCTCCGATGCGGCTGGTGCCGACATGCATTTTGTGTGCGTGGGCACCCCCACGGGCGCCGACGGCGTCGCCGACCTCACCTGGGTCGAAGCTGCCGTCGACGCGCTCCTCCCCCATCTCTTACGAGGCGCAATCGTGGTCGGTAAATCGACCGTGCCCGTCGGTACTGCCGCTCGCCTCTCACCTCGCGTCTCGGCTCGCGGCGGCACCCTGGCATGGAACCCAGAGTTTCTGCGCGAGGGCACAGCTGTGCAAGACACACTCGCACCCGACCGCATTGTGATCGGGGTCGAAACCGGTGACGCTGGCGAACAGGCGGCCACTGTGCTCACGAAGTTCTATGACCCGACTGGCAGTTCTAGCACCCCCTACGTCATCACCGACCTTGCTACTGCAGAGCTTGCCAAAGGCGCCGCGAACGCATTTCTTGCCATGAAGGTCTCGTTTATGAACGCGATGGCCGACCTTGCAGACGCGTCTGGTGCAGACGTCGCAGACCTTGCTGCTGTTCTCGGGCACGACCCCCGCATCGGTCACAGATACCTTGGCGCGGGGATCGGGTTTGGCGGCGGCTGCCTCCCCAAAGACCTGCACGCATTCGTGTCACGCGCTGAGCAGCTCGGGCAAGACACACAGATGGCGATCTTACGTGAGGTTGACGCGATCAACCGTTCGCGCATCGCTCAGGCCACAGCCACTCTGCGCGCCGCTTTGGGCGGCTCGGTCTTGGGGCGACGTATCGCCGTGCTCGGGGCCGCCTTTAAGCCCGACTCAGATGACGTGCGCGATTCACCCGCGCTCGCGATCGCGCTCGAACTACGGGCACAAGGAGCTCATGTAGTCGTCACCGACCCGGCCGCGCTTGATACTGCTCGCACCAAGCACCCTGAGCTTTCGTTCGCTGCCAACTGGCGCGACGCGGCAATGTCGGCCGATGCACTGTTCATTGCGACCGAGTGGCAACAATATCGAGACATTGACCCGACCGAAGCTACCAGTCTGGTAACTTCCCGCCTCGTGTTCGACGGTCGTAACTGCCTCGATCGCGCGAAATGGCGCGCCGCGGGTTGGCAATACATCGGAGTAGGCAGGCGATAGACATTTATTACGCATTAGAAGGTCAGTGGTGCGCGCGCAGAGGAGGTAGCGTTGAGTAACGTGTCTCAAACAGTCTCGACGCCACTCGCGTCAAAATACGTCTCCCCTGGCGCAAGCCGGTGGCTGCTTGACGTGTTTCACTATCGGCATTTGCTGTCGCTGCTGCTCAAAAAGGGCACCACCACCCGCTACTACGGTTCGGTGCTCGGCTGGGCGTGGTCGTACGTTCGGCCGGCCGCCCAGTTCCTGATGTACTTCGTCATGATTGGCTTAGTGCTCAAGGTAGATCGCGGTGTCGACATGTACCCGCTTTACCTGTTCTCTGGCATCGTGCTGCTCAACTTCTTCACCGAAGCAACAAAGGCGGCCACCAACTCGATTACGGGTAACGCTGCCCTCGTCAAGAAGATTTATCTGCCGCGCGAACTGTTTCCCGTTGCCGCGGTGGGCTCGGCGTTCATTCACTTCTTGCCGCAGGTGCTGCTGCTTTTTGTTGTGTGTCTCATCGCGGGCTGGCATTTCGCTTGGACGGGGTTACTTGCGTTTATCGTCGCGATTTTGATCGTGGTGATGTTCACACTCGGCTTGGGGCTTTTCTTTGGCGCGATCAACGTCGCCTACCGTGACGCGAAGAACATCATCGATGTTGCCCTCATGTTTAGCATTTGGATGTCGCCCGTGCTCTACACCCACGAGATGATGCGCGACCTGATACCTGCCTGGCTCTACAACATCTACATGGTCAATCCCATGTCTGTAAGCGTAGAACTGTTTCACCACGCGTTCTGGGGCCAAGTCGTCACTGACACCCGCATGCCCGATTACATGCTCACCAACACTATGGCCGGTGTTGGCATCGCTTTAGGTACGCTGCTCATCGGCCAGGTCGTATTTAGAAGACTGGAGGGCAACTTTGCGCAAGACCTCTGAGGCACGTCCAGACCCCGTAATCATTTTCGATCGGGTGTTCAAGTCTTTCAAGATGCGTAGCGCTCGCTCACTCAAACAGACAGTGCTCGCGAAGGTACGTCGTACTCCTGTAGAGGACAACTTTCAGGCACTGCAGGCGATTAGCTTTGCGGTCTACCCGGGCGAGTCCGTCGCGGTGATGGGGCGCAATGGCTCGGGTAAATCAACCACGCTCAAACTGCTGTCTGGGGTGCTACGCCCGTCATCAGGTGAGATTTACACCGCGGGCCGCATCGCTGGCCTGCTCGAGGTTGGCGCGGGCTTTCACCCAGATCTCACCGGGCGCGAGAACGTGTACTTGAACGCCGCGATCTTAGGTATGACGAAGGCTGAGACCGACGAGCGATTCGACGACATTCTCGCGTTCTCAGAGATCGGCGACTTCATCGACACCGAGGTAAAGCGCTATTCGTCGGGCATGTACGCACGACTCGGCTTTTCTGTCGCGGTTCACGCTGAGCATGATGTGTTGCTCGTCGACGAGGTGTTGTCGGTGGGCGACGCGGAGTTCAGGGCGAAGTGTAGCGCGAAGATGAAGGAACTGCAGGCTTCAGGTAAGACCATGTTCATCGTGAGCCACAGCGCATCACAGGTGCAAGAACTGTGCGACAGAGGCATCGTGCTCGAACGCGGCCAGATGGTGTTCGACGGCCCCATTAAACAGGCCGTCGCCCGCATGAATAAGAAGAAGTAGGTAGATGTCCCGGCAGCTGGAGTCGATTCTGTCGAGGCTTCGTCGCGGGCACGTAGTCACTCGGCTAACGAAGCGGGCAGTACGCGAACTGCAGTCGATCTCAACGACGTTGACGCTGACTGCTAGCCGGCCGCGGCCAGGTCACGCCGCGATCGTGACTCTGAATGCTGACGAAGAAAATGCAACCGTGCAGGCTGTGGTTGAGGGCCAAAATGCAGATACAGAGCGCATCCTCTTCGTTTCGCCAGATCCAGCAGTATCAAGCGAGGCCGTCGCGCGCGCGGCGCGACGGCTCGACTCTGCGCCGCCAACCAACATCGAGTATCGAACTCTCACCTATGGCGCCCTGTTATCGAGTTATCGCGTCAGCGTGAGCACGTTCTCGACGCATGTTCTACTGCCCGGCCGTGACCTCAGCAAGCGCCGCACACACACCCATTTGACGCACGGTAGTGGCCCAAAGCCTGACACGACGTTTCGTGGACCGACAAACGTACTCGCCTCGATCACGCCGCAGTGGGTCGAGCAGCAGCTGCGGGAGTATCAGCTGCCGCCTGATACACCGGTCGTCGAGTATCAGCCGCGTTTAGAGGTGATGCGGCGCGCGGCGACCGACCGTTCGGTCCTGGAGAAGCTCGGCTTCGACCCCTCCCTGAAGCTAACAGTTTGGGCGCCGACGTATCGTTCCATAGTGCGTGCGGGCGGCGAAGTACGCGTGAGCGGTGTACCTTTTACCGACACCGACTATTGGGGGCCACGAGTAGCGGCTTTGGTGCAAGACGTAGAGCAGCGCGGGCACACCTTCGTGGCTAAGGTGCACCCGCACGACGCCGATTCGCTACGTCATTTTGGCGTGTTCACGTTCAAGAACACCGATCTAAGTAAACTCGATGTCTCTCCTTACGAGCTCTTCGGCGTGGCAGACAATCTCATTACCGACTATTCGAGCATCTACGCAGAGCGCGAATACCTCGGCCTACCGTTCGCGTGTTGGGCCCCAGACGAACGCGACTTCAACGCAGGCTATCGCGGGTTTCGGTGAGTTCGCAGGATCCTGTATTTAGACAAACCCTCTGGCGTACGTAGTTCGTGGCAGACAAGCTCGCTCCTGGAGGGCATTCAATGTGATCTGCCGCGGTTAAACCTTGGTGACACTCTTATGTTCAGGCCATGCGCCACCAAGAAATATATTCTCATAACTGTCGCTAATATGGCCGATGTCAATAGCTCTCCGCCCACGTTTCGCAATTCTGTTGGCCACGACCGTACCCGCCGCGCCGAGGCTAACCAAAAACAAATCTGCCTTGTCCTGATTTGCAATATCCACGATACGATCGACATCTGATATTGCGTTGACAGGAAGTGATTCAATTGCAGGGCCTACGGTGCAGTTATCAAACAATTCCGGCATCAGATTAAATCTAGATCCCTTACCAGTGATAATAGTCACGCGCTGGCCGCTCCAGATCTCACGCCAAGCTTCGACTCCCTCCTGCCCAGTCAGCTCGAAGAAAATTGGCCTACTGACATGACTGTTCCCATAACGTTCGTGCTTAGATACTAGGGGCGAAAGTTGACCCCATAGGTCGCACCACACATTCGACCAATGTAAATCACGAAAAACATGAGGAAATCCTAATAGCAGTCCCTCCGCAGGAGATTCAAGAACGTCTCTCAGGGAATTAGACACCAAAGGGGAGTTGGATTGAAACTTGAGCTTATAATCCGACCGCAACATCAGTTTTAGCTCCCCATCGCCGAACCTTGCGAAACTAAGTCCTTCATCACGAATGACGCGAAGAGTATCACCGAAAGAAAGTTGTCGTTCTTCTGCAAAACGACTGACATCATCAAGAATTGGCGCCGACTGCGCCAGCCTTATTACGTCCTGGTTACGCCTATTGGCTGTAGCTTCCCAAAGAATCTTCCTATGTATATCTAATATTTGTGCTTGGGTCTCAGCTTGCTTCTCGGCAAGATTGAGCAGCTTCGACAATTCGTCGTCGACCATCATTCAGCTCTCGCTTGTTCCTTCCGCCCGCTTGACTAGGGGCTGAAATCCTTGACTCATGGAATCTTCTATGCCTCGAGAGCGCTCTCCTTTTTGTAGAACTTCGCTGACCACGGTAAGCAGATCGGCTTCCGAGCTGTATGCGTATCTATTCTTCAAGAATTCATATTGTTCGTTGAATTCAAGACCTCGAACTTTCAACAAAAGTTCCTCAAAACTAGAGGTCACAGTGTGATTCAGGTCATTCCAAATATCCTTATAGGTGCCTCGATACTCTTCATAGAGATCTTGATCGGGCGCGTACATTAAAAACGGAATATCAATAGACAACGCATCAAATACAACTGAGGAATAATCAGAAATCACGACATCGCTAATCAAAAGCAGATTCTGTATATTTGTCTTGCTTGCATCAATGCAACGATAGTTTCGAGACTTGAAGCTGCTTGATATGTAACCGTGATCATGGAACAAAATAACGTAGTCATCTCCGAGACTTCTCGCTAACTTGTCCACATCCAAAACATAGTTGTAGTCACCTTTGCCAGGCTTGGCACCATAGTTATAATCTCTCCAAGTCGGCGCATATAACAGCACTTTCTTATCAGTGCATTTGTCCAACCCAACCCAGTCACGAATATTTTGCTTGTCCGGAGAATTGCGACTGGGATCAGAATCAATTAGAAACTTCACACGTGGATAGCCGGCTTGAACGACTTGTGATTGCCTCAGCTGAAACGCAGTTAGGAGCTTCTCACTACCAGCTTTACTGTCCGTAACCAAATAGTCCCAGCGTTGAATGTCTGAGAACTTATTGTTCTTGTTCTTGCGGTTCCTCCACGCAATTTTTCGTTCATGGGTATCAAATAGAAGTCTCTTAATGGGCGTACCATGCCACAGTTGGATCCAAGTCGAATTCTCATGCTTGCGTACTTGTGGCGGAACCCAGGATTCCGCAATAACAACTTCGCTTCTGGCTAAATACTCGTTCGTAGCCAGGAGTCCTGGACTTAGGCGATGATTCGCAGGAACCCTTTTATCTGATGTCACAAACTTGATTGTCAGATTTGAAAAGCGTGGATCTACAATCATTTCCTCGAACAGGTACCGGGAATTCCCCTGATACTTAAAGTCGAATCCGAGAAAAGTAATAGACCCGCACTTTACTGGTTTCTTCAGAACCGCATCCAAGCGCGCAGACCATATGCTTTGCCGAGAATTGCGGTCTTTCCAAACCCGCAATTTTATCTTTAGTCTTTTGAGTACCGGATGCGCACGATGCTGAGCCGTCACAAGCATTTCAAACAAGAACACTCGCTGCTTCTCAAACACCCTCAATTTGTCTGAGAGCCTGAATAGCCGATTGCTTGAGGTGTCAGCGCGTGGAGCAAGATCCGCTTCATGCAAAGTTCTGGTGAATTCTTTTGCATACGATCGCCTTAAGCTGACTGGAACTCTTGTCCAATAGTAATTGGCGAATTTTCGAGTGTGATACGCGGCCAAATAGGTTCTAGCGTGAGGACTTCGCCACGTATTCCCAGTGAAGGATGCACGAATCGCATGAATATGATCCCGATAGTGTTTGTCTGTTCGCACATGTGACCGAGTGGTCGAAGTAGGGTTCGGTGTAAGTGCATACAGCGGGGCATGCACCAATGAGACAATGTTCGCTGATCGAATTACCGTGGCAAGAAATGGATTATCTTCATAGATTCTCCCTTCTTCGAATTTTGCGCCTGAGTTAGCCAGGAATGATCGCCTGTATAGATTCGACCAGGCATACAAATTTTTGACTCGAAGTAGTTCCTCGCATTCGCTACCCACAAGTCTTGGTTTATGCCAAAAAGGGTCTGTGTTGTAATAGTTGAATACGATCTCTTCGGGTTCCAAAGGAGCGGGGTCGCCAAGCTTCCAGTCAAAATGGACAAGGTCCGCGTTATCTGCGATACCACGCTCGAGAGTCATCTGTAGCAATGTTGGTTCAATAAAATCGTCGGCATCGACAAAGAGAATCCACTCACCACGACACATTGACATCGCAAGGTTTCTCGCAACACCCTGGCCTTGGTTGACTTGATCAACCGAGGTGAAGTTTCCGTACTTGAGTGAGTACTCTTCGAGTATCGACCAGCTTGTGTCAACAGAGCCATCGTTCACAGCGATAACTTCAAAGTTCGTGTACGTCTGTTGATAGACCGAATTTAAACATCTTCTTAAGTAGTCTTCACAGTTAAAGACAGGAATGACAATACTTACGAGAGGGGTGACTGGAGAAGTAACCACAGAAATAGTAGACTCCGGAAAAAATTAATCAAGCTTGTTCGCTTGGGTTTGGTCATAGGGCCATCAAGGGCCTCAATCGATACAAGATACAAGATTAGCCGTAATTTAAGGCGAACACGCACATTCGTCGAGTTACATCGCTCACTCGGCAGTTTCAACTACAATAAAGTGAATGCGAAAGTGTAAGTTCTCCGTGGCTTCAGCACGGGATGCGGGAGAAATGCAGTATCCCTCACTAGGGCATGTCTCCTAAAGGTCGCGGTGCTTTGTGGAATCGTTGACCTGTGTCACGATTCGCGGTTCTCACGGACTCCCAATGGGACCTGATCGCTCTGCATCTTCCCGGCCCTATGGGGAAGCAGGGTCGCCCTTTTGCTGACGCCCGCACCATGGTCGAAGCCATCATCTACCGCTACCTGTGCGGCATCCCGTGGCGTGATGTTCCCGAGGTGTACGGGCCATGGCAGACCGTGTGGAAATGGCACCGCCGCATGGCCGGCGACGGCACTTGGGATCGCGTCCTCAGCATGTTGACGGCGCAAGCAGATGACGCAGGAATGATGATTGGTCGGAGTCAGTGGACTCCACGATCGCTCGCGCGCATCAACACGCGACCAACATCACGCGCCTAAAAAAGGGATACATCGAATTACAAGAATTTGCGGACGGAACCGCTTGATCACGCCGTAGGGCGCTCTCGTGGTGGCCTGTCTACGAAGATTCACCAACTCGTTGACGGGGCCGGGTTGCCCCTCGTGACGGTGTGTACGGCTGGGCAAGAAGGTGATTCCCCGATGCTCCTGCCTCTGCTGGAAATTTTGCGGGTGGAGCGCCTGGGCAAGGGGCGACCCCGCACTCGCCCGGACGCAGTGTTGTGTGACAAGGCGTATTCGTCACGGGCCACGCGTGAGCATCTACGTGCACGCGGTATCGAGGTGGTAATTCCAGAGCCACAGAAGCAGATTGATAACCGGAAACGGCGCGGCAGAAAGGGCGGCCGGCCACCGAAGCTTAATCAAGACCGCTACCGGAGGCGCAACGCGGTTGAGCGCAGGTTCTGTCACGTGAAGCAGTGGCGCGGGGTCGCGACCCGGTACGACAAGCTATCGCTGATGTACCGGGCCGGGGTGCTCCTCCACGCGGTCATAGCGTGGGCGAGGCATTTAGGAGACATGCCCTAGTCTCCTAGGGTTGATCAATCGAAATCTACGTATATATTTAGTGACCCACTGGCGATTGCCCCATCAGGAAGGATCAGTCCGCCTATCGATGTCGTGGGATCCGGTGTCTACGAAGTCGTGAGGTTTGGTGTCCGTGATATTGCGAGGTTACACACAGGGTCGCCCCACAGACGCTACCAAAAGGGACAGCTAAACTTGTCAACCCAGCCATTTTCAAACGTTACGCATGACAGACACACGCACAGAACTCACAACCTCCATGTACAGCGCTTCGACAGTCGAGGCTCTGAAAGGGTTTCGGTGTCGCAGCGCGCATGACAAACATCACCAAACGTTTTCTCATACGAGCAAGCTTTCACTACCTACACGTCGGCCTCGCGACATCCTCATGAACAAGCGGTTGTATTTAGGTTACTTTCCAAGGAAGACGTAAGGTTTGGGCAGGTACCCTGCCCATTTGGGCTTCGTTTACCAATCGCGATACCCCAGCACCTAGATTCATGCGACCTTTCGTCGCGTTGGGAGATAGAACGTCTATGGTCGAAAACCCATCACCACTTGATCGGCTCCTCGCCGAGGCCGACGCGGCTGAGGCAGCTGCACCTGTAGCACCCCGCAAGAAGCGCAAGGGTCTACGCAACACGTTGATCGTGCTCGGCTCGCTAGTCGTACTGCTGGGAATCGCGGCGGGCATCGGCTACGCCGTGCTTTCAAGTTCTTTCAACAGCATCGAGCGTGTGAGCATTGCGCAAGCTCCCGAACTGAAGCGGCCCGAGGCCGTCGCACCAGAGCCTGGTGAGAAGGCCCCAGTCAACATTTTGCTGCTCGGCTCAGACTCACGCGAGTCGAACGACCCCAATGCTTCTGTAGAAGATCTCGGTAACTTCCGCAGCGACACGATCATGGTCGCCCAGATCTCACCCGACCGCAAGAACGTCACGTTCATGTCGATCATGCGTGACAACTGGGTTGAGATTCAAGGGCACGGCGAAGCGAAGATTAATGCGGCGGTGTCCTTCGGTGGGGTACCACTCGCCGTCAACACCGTTGAGAACTTCGTCGGTGCCCGCATCGATCACGTCGCGCTTGTAAGTTTCGACTCATTCAAGGGCCTCACCGATGCGCTCGGCGGTGTGAAGGTCAATAATTCACAAGAGTTTACTGCCAAGCACGGCGGCCAGACCTTCGCTCAGGGTGAGATCACCCTCGACGGCAAGGACGCGCTGTCGTTCGTACGTGAGCGCTACGCCTTCGCCGACGGCGACTACCAGCGTGCCCGCAATCAGCAGGCTTACCTCAAGGGCGTCATGAAAAAGCTACTCAGCAAAGACACCCTGACTGACGCAAGCAAGATTTCGGGCACCTTTGATGCGCTCAGCCCCTACCTCACGCTTGATGAGGGCCTTACTCTGCCTACCGCAGTAGGCCTGGGATTCGACATGCGCCAACTCAAGTCAGACGGCATGACGTTCTTCACGAGTCCCACCCTCGGCACGGGAACCTCGAGCGACGGGCAGTCGATCGTGGTGCCCGACCAGGCAGCGCTCGAGGGTGTGCGAGCCGCCTTCCGAGACGGCACTCTTAGTGAGTATGCTGCGGGGATTGCAGCCGGGGCTGAGCTGCCACAGCAGTAATTCGGTCGCGGTGAGCGCCAATAAGAGCGCTCACCGCGGCTGCAAGCAGCAAACCAAGCCAGCCACCCGCCGAGTTTGCAACGACGTCGAGCAGCGAGGCGTAACGCGCGGGTAGAAACAGCATCTGTGCGGCCTCAGCCGTCAACGACAGTGCCGGCACGAGCATCGCACACAACACCGTCTTACCCTGCGGTATCAGCAGGTACATGAAGAAGCCCAGCGGCACAAACATGACGATGTTGGCCGTGAACTCAAGCTGCGCATACCCAAACGACGAGGGCACACCAGCGTGGTGCAGCGCATCAAGAAACACCGCGATGACTCCCCGCAACGAACGGTCCACCGGCGTCGGCCAAAGCACAATTAATGCGACGAGTGCCCCCACCGATACGAGCCCTGCGAGGCCAACCCGCTGCCTACGCTGTAGCGTCAACATTCCGCGTCCCAGGGGTTACAGACCCGAGTAGGCGTGCAGTCCTTTGAAGAACACGTTGACGATCGCGAAGTTAAAGATCACGGCGGTGTACGCGATGATCGACAACCACGCCGAGCGAGTGCCGCGCCAGCCGCGCGTCGCGCGCGCGTGAATGAAGCCGGCGTAGAGCACCCAAATCACAAAGGTCCACACTTCCTTCGTGTCCCAGCCCCAGTAACGGCTCCACGCGGCCTCGGCCCAGATCGACCCAGCAATGAGGGTGAAGGTCCAAAACACAAAGCCGATGATCGCGAGGCGGTACGACAGGTCTTCGAGTCGCACGGCAGACGGCATCGTAGCCATGAACTTAAGCCCGGTCGGCTCCCCTGCGGCGTCGCGCGCTTCGCGCCGGTGCTGCATCAGCTGCAGCACCGATAGACCGAACGACAGCGTCAGCACGCCCACGGCGAGCACGGCCACGAGAATGTGAATCACCAGCCAGTACGAGTCGAGCGCCGGCGGCAGCGGCACGATCGAGACGTAGAAGTTGAGCTTGGTGATGCCCAAGAACAGCACGGTCATGCCGGTGACGAGCGCACCCAAGAAGCGTAGGTCGACCACGAACTGCACGACCAAGAACACGAGCACAATGGTGCAGGTCGCGGTGAGCGCAAACTCGTACATGTTGGCCCACGGCACTCGTTCGGCTCCGATACCGCGCAGAATCGTCGCGGCAAGGTGAAACGCGAAGCCCACGACCGTGAGCGAGAAGCCAATGCGTAGCGCCTTAGAACGACGCGGTTTCGCCGCGACGTCGCTCGCTGCTCGCGTGAGTGTGGCGACGCCACCGCCCGCGGCAGCCGAGCTCTCGCGTGCCGTGGCACCGGCCGCAGCTACAGCTGCGTCACCGCTGCGGTTGGCGAGATCGACGGCGTAAAACACAAACGCGATCGAATACACGATCATCGCCGAGTACAGCGCGGTCGTTGACAGGGTTTCAAGCTCGGTCAGCACAGTTTCTCAGAGTAGCCCCCGTCCCTGTGAATGATCCAGGGCACAGCCTGGGGGACGAGCGCCGCGAGCGTTACGAGCGCGGCGACACGACAACCGTGAACTCGAGCGGCTGTATGCCGCCCTGCTCATTGCTCAGCGTCACCGTCGTCTTACCTGCGACGAGCGCGGTGACGCCAGGGTTGAACTCTGCGCTGCCGTCGACTCGCCCCGGCTCGAACGTCGCCACCGAAGCGTCTGAGACCTCACCGGTGTAGCTGTCGACGGCGAGGCTCCCGGTATCGATGTTGAGTGTCTGCCCCACCACGAGATCCACCGTGTCGCCCTGCAGGTCGTTTGCGGCGACTGTCACGGGCGCGATCACATCGCCGCCTATGGGTGCCGTGCTCGGCCCCGCACAGCCCGCGAGGGCCAGGCCCACCAGCAGCGTCGCGACCGCAGCACTCAGTTTGGTTTTCATGGGGCAAGTTTGGCACCCCTGGCGCGCACGAACAAGCACCCGTCACGCTATTGTTGGACCTGATCCAACGCTTTCACGCTACCAACGGAGCAAGCATGTCTCAGCACGATACCCACGGTTCATCAGCCGGCCGCGGCGCAGCCGCCGCTCCCAACGCAGCCGGCGCTCCCAACGCAGCCGGCGCAGCCGCCGCTGCCGCAGCAGGTGTGGGCGGCTGCCCGGTTGCTCACGGCTCGACAACCAGCGGCGGTCAAGGCCCGATCGCCGCGGCCCGAGCGGGCGCCGAAGATGGCGGGTATTTCGGCCCCGGCAGCATCAGCTGGCGGCTGTTTGCTGATCCGTCTTCGAAGCTGGGCGGGGCCGCGGCCGTGCTGTTGCAGTCTCTCAACCCCATGATGATGCGCGTGTTCGAGGGCACGAGCGGCTACGCGACCGACGTCGAAGGCCGCAGCGAACGCACGGGCCGCTACATTGACACGACCGTGTTTGGTGACCGCGCGCACGCCGACGCGGCGGGGGCGGCGGTGCAGCGGCTGCACGCGGCGAGTGTGTGGACCGACCCTCGCACGGGCGAAGAGCTGCGGGCCGACAACGAAGAGTGGCTCGCCTGGACCCACAACTGCGTCATCTATGGTGTGCTGCGCGCCGCCGACGCGTTTGGCCCCACCCTCTCGGTCGCTGAGCAAGACCGCTTCGTACAAGAGCAGCACGAGGCGGCCCGCATCGTGGGCATCACCGACCTCGAGAACCCGCAGCTGCTGCCGCGCACGCGCGCCGAGCTCGACGCCTACATCGACGAAAACAAGGCGTGGATGGCGCTCACCCTGGGAGCGGCCGAGATCAGTCGAGCCCTGCGCGCCCCGGTGCTGCGCGGCAATCCGTTCAAGGTGTGGGCGACGGTCAACGTGCAAGACGGCATTCTTTCGCTCTTGCCCGACTGGGCGCTGCTGCTATTTGGCATCGAGGGGCGCCCCATGAACATGCGCGCCGCAGCCCGCGTCACACGCAGCATCATCGCGAAGGCGCGCGCCGGCAAGTCGAGCGACGAGCTGGTCGCCGAGGTCGCGGCGCGCGTGCAGACCCACCCGTACCGCAAGGTGCGGCGCTAACCCCGGTGCGCGACGTGACACTCGAGACTGCTACCTCGCGGCACGGGCTCTTCGCCGAATACCGGCTGCTGGTGGGCGGTGGCTGGCGCATGCTGCGCGCGGCCGGCTGGCGACTCATCGGGCTGCTGCTCGCGACGCAGCTGATCATTGCGCTCGTCGCACTGCCAGCTCTCGGCTGGCTGTTTCGGCAGGCACTGCGGGCGGGCGGCATGCGCGGTCTCGACCTCGAAGCGCTCCCCTCCCTCACGGGACTGCCCATCACCCTGCTGCTCCTCGTCGTGGTGGTGCTGCTCGCGTTCTGGCTGATCGCGCTGCAGTTCACCTCGATCGTGGTGCTGCTGCGCTGGCCCGGGCTCGGCGCTCGCGCCTTCTGCGCTGAGCTCGGCCGCGTCGCCCGGCAGCTCATGCGGCCCGGCTCGCTGCCACTCATCGCGTACCTGTTTCTGCTGCTGCCGCTCAGCGGATTCGGCTTCACCTCGGCCCTCGCGCAGGGCATCGCGATCCCGTCGTTCATATCGGGCGAGCTGCTCAAGAGCACGTCGAGCACGGTCGCCCTCACGCTGCTCCTCATCACTCTCGCCTGGCTCAATCTACGCCTCGCGCTCACTGTGCCCACGTTCGTGTTGTCGACGGGGCGCCGCTCCGCACGCGCGAGCTGGCGTCTGACCCGCGGCCTGCGCTCCCCCGCCGCGCTCGTGCTCACGGTCACCACCGTCACCCTCGCAGCGGGCGTGGCGGGTCTCGCGCTGCTTATCACCGCGATCGCGCCTACCGCGATCACCGACGCGGTCTGGCCCAGTGCCTCGCCCGTCGTTGCGGCGTTCTCGCTCGCCATCGCGCAGATCGTGGGGGCGGTCATTGCGGGGCTTGCGACCGCCTGGGTCGCGGGCGCGCTCATCTCACGGGTCGAGCTTGCCCGTGCCGAGGCCCCCGCGCTGCTGCCCGAGCAGGTCACATTCGTTCCGGATCCCACCCGCGCTCCCGCACCCCGTGCACCCCAAGTCACAGCTCCCCACCCGGCCGCGGCCGACGAGCCCGCCTCTACCCGGGCCGCGGCCGCCGCGGCACCCGAGGCGGCTGGCTCGCGCGGATCCGGAGCGCGCGCTGCCGTGCTCATCTCAGCGGGCGTGCTCGCCGTGGCGCTCGGCGCCCTGAGCATCGCGCCGCTCACGCAGCTCGCCGGGGCACCCTCGTCGCTCGTGCTCGCGCACCGGGGATTCTCGGGCGGTGGCGTCGAGAACACGATTGGTGGGCTCGACGCGGCGAAGCGCGTGGGCGCAGACCTCGTCGAGATGGACGTGATGCAAACGAAAGACGGTGAGTTCGTCGCGATGCACGACGCTCACCTCGGCAGGCTTGCCGGGATCGACGCTGCAGTGAAAGACCTGACCCTCGACGAGATCACACAGGTCGAGGTGCGTGACCAGTTCGGCCACGCAGATACGGTGCCGAGCTTTGCCGACTATGTGACGCACGCGGCCGAGATCGACATGCCGCTGCTCATCGAGATCAAACTGGGCGGGGCAGACACACCCGATCACGTCGAGCAGCTCGTGGCAGAGCTTGAGACGCTGGGGCTGCTCGAGAACAACATCTACCACTCACTCGACCGCGCGAGTGTGGCCGCGCTCAAACGGTTGCGACCCGACCTGACCGTCGGGTACACGATGGCGTTTGCGGGCGGCGACGTGCCGAGCACCCCCGCTGACTTCATCGTCGTCGAGGAGTGGACCGCGACCGAGAGCATGCAGCAGGCGGCGGAAGGCGCGGGGCTCGGGTTCTTCACGTGGACGGTGAACGAGGAGCCGGGCATACGCGCGCACCTGCGCCGCGGCACCGACGGGATCATCACCGACCACCCCGATATCGCGGTCGCAGCGCGCGCCGAGATGGGCCACGAGACCGGCCTCGCCGACGTGCTCGTCGACGCACTCACACGCTTCGTGACCGTCGTGTGAGTGGGTGCTGCAGTCTAGGTGTGTGGGGGCTACAGACTAGGTGCCTGGGTCAGTAATGCGTTCTGCCCTGTGGCCGCACCCGAGAACAAGTACGACTATGCATCGAAATGACGAGTCGCCACGATAAGTACGCTTTTATCGTGGCGACTCGTCATTTCGGTGCCGACTCGTGTGTAAAGCGATCAGCAACAGCAGTTCATCTCTTCCGGC
>NZ_JBTJEP020000025.1:0-37988 GCF_054456635.2 Leucobacter faecis | reverse complement strand
AGGGCCATGCCCACGGTGAGGGGCACGAAGATGAAGTGGTACAGCGTGGTGAGGCCAAATTGCCAGCGCGCAAGGGCTAGCGGGTCGAGTTGCTCGATCATATGTTGCTCCACAGTGCAGGGAACGCGCGCTGTGCAAACTGCTGCACGGCAGGATCCACGTAAGGGATCCGGTCACTCCCTTAGTGAGATCCGCTACGAGATGTCATTCTCGCCGGAGCGCCGACCGGTGGTTCGGCCCCCAAATTCTATTGAATTACCAGGTCAGAGGCGACTTCGCTTCGACGTCGAGAGACTTTTATCTTGATGCCAAACTAGAAATATTTCGACGCCGAGCGAGAACTATTTCGACGCCAAGAGAAACTACTGGCTCGGAGGTCGTGGGGCGTGGGGCGTGGGGTGTGGGGGTTGGGACGCGAGGCGCCGTCGCGGTCGGCACCCCGCATGCAGTTTGCGCTCCTGCAGGAGATCAGCACTCCTGCAGGACTGAACCCCGCATTCGATCCTGCCTGAGTGCGGATCTCCTGCACGAGCGCAAATCCATGACAGCGACTACACATCACTACCGGCGCCAAGGCGCTACGTGAGCACCGGCTCCCACGTCTGATCGAAGAGGTCGCGAAACTCGGTGAACCGCGCCGACACGATCGGCATCTGCACGCCGTCGATCGCGATGACCGGGCGAATGCCGTGCAGGGCGTTCACGGCCCACACCTCGAGCGACGCAAGTTCGGCAGGCGTCGTGTGCCCCGGCTTCAGCGGGGTGCCGAGCCGCGAGGCAATCGCCGACACGATCGCCTCGGCGACCGAGGGCACCCGCTCGTGCGAGGCCGAGGTGAAGCCCGCGCCCGTCTTGTCCCACCACACGAGGCTCGTCGTGGTGCCCTCAATGATCTGCTGCTGCGAGATCGGCCCAGCGGGCGCGCCATCACCCGGCTCGACGAGCAACACCTCGCCCCCGGCCTGCCGCATCAGCGACGCATACAGCTCAATGTTGGGGCCCTTGCGGTGCGGGTGGGTCACTGCGCCCCGGCGTTCGACCGACGTGACCTCAATCGTGCTCCGGATCTCTGGGAGCGGGCGCAGTTCAAGCGCCAGGTCGAGCGCCCTGCGCGCGCCGCTCTGCGGTGACCCTACCGAGTAGTCCCAGAGTTCGAGCCGGGGAAAACTGCCGACGGCGCGCGCGGGGTGTGTGCGCACGGCCTGTTCCATGAGGTGTTCGGCGATGTGCGTGCGGGCCGACACTAGAAACTCGTCGATCTCGTCTTCGGTGATGGCGTGGCTCGCGGGTGACCCGCCTTTGTGCGCGTGCTCAGCAAACTCGGCAGACGCGGTCAATACCGCGTTACGGAATCGGGCGAGGTGCAGCGAAAACCCGCGCACCTCGGCGGTGCCGCCGCGCAGACGCGCACGAAAGGAATCTGCGACGACGAGCGAACGGGCGGCAGGGGTGCCGAGAGAATCGTGCTCTGGCGACGACGCGGTCATACTGCGAGCGTACCAGTGTGCTTCACCCCGACTACGCTGGGGTGGTGCAGAAATCAGTCGCACGCGGTACGCGGCGAATCATCCCCGGTCAGTTTGACGCCGAAGCGCTCGCGCGCGCCCTCGCGGCGACAGGCGAGGCGTGGTGTTGGCTCGACGGCGCAGCGCCCGCACCGGGTGAGCCCGGTGTCAGCTATTTCGGCGTGACCGACCACGTGATGAACGCCCAGCCCGGGCGAGAACGCGAGTTTCTGACGAGGCTTGGGGAGGCACGTTCGCGGGCGGCAGCCGCCGGTGAGGGGGCCTTTCACTCCGGCTGGGTGGCGGCGCTCGGCTACGAAATGGGCGTCGCGCTCATGGGCATCACCCCCGCAATCGACGACGCGCCCCCCGCGTTCGCGCTGCGGCTCGACGTGGTGCTCGCGCTCACAGGCTCCAGCCTCGAGCTGCGCGCCGACACGGCCGAAGCGATCGACGACTGGCTCGCCCGGCACGAGGGCACCCTCGAGCGTGCCGCTCGGGGCGAGCGCGACACCGCTCGGGGCGCAGCGCCCGGCCCGGCGCAGGCCGCTGCACGCTGGCGGCGATCCGGAGCCGACTATGCCGCGCAGGTCACCGCATGCCAGCGCTCGATCGCGGCGGGCGACGCCTATGTGCTGTGCCTCACCGACACCGCGACGAGCGAGGGCCGGTTCGACCCGGTAGATATTTACGCGCGCCTGCGGGCGACGGGAACCGCGACCCGCGGCGGCGTGATCGTCGCGGGCGATCGCGCGCTCGTGAGCGCGAGCCCCGAGCGGTTCTTGAGCGTGCGGGGTCGCTGCGTCGCGACGCACCCTATCAAGGGGACAAGGCCCCGCGGTCACGACGCCCTAAGCGACCGGGTGCTCGCGGCCGAGCTCGCTCACGACCCCAAGGAGCGGGCCGAGAATCTGATGATCGTCGACCTGATGCGCAACGATCTCAGCCGCGTGTGCGACGCCGGATCAGTGGGCGTGCGCGCGTTTCTCCAGGTCGAGGAGCACCCCCACGTGCACCAACTGGTGAGCTCGGTCGAGGGTCGCCTCGCGATGGGAAGGAGCGCGGTCTGCGCGGTCGAAGCGTGTTTTCCGGGCGGGTCGATGACGGGGGCGCCGAAGCGGCGCGCCGTCGAACTACTGGCGGTGCTCGAGGCCGGGCCGCGCGGGCTGTACTCGGGCTGCTTTGGCTGGTTTGACGACGGGGGTGATGCTGAGCTGGCCATGACGATTCGCGGGGTCGAACTGCGCGGGCTTCTCGCGCCGAGGCAGCGCGCGCTCGTGGGCGCGGGCGGGGGAGTGACGGCCGATTCTGACGCTGAATCTGAGCGCGCCGAGAAAGATCTGAAGGCGGCTTCGATCCTTGCTGCGCTCGCGTAGCCGCGCGTTCATGCAGCTGCCCAGGTCGCGGTATCCTTGACGGGTGTATGTCCGCTTGAGCGGACTCTTGCGAACAAGATCGAGGTGTGTGTGACTGAGCAGGGGCGTGAAGCCGAAGGCTACGACTTCAAGACAATTCAGGATCGGTGGCTACCGGTCTGGGACGAGCTGAAGCCGTTTGAAGTCACAAACGAGGCGACGGATCGCCCCACCAAGTACGTGCTCGACATGTTCCCGTACCCCTCGGGTGACCTGCATATGGGGCACGCTGAGGCGTTCTGCTTCGGTGACGTGATGGCACGCTACTGGCGCGGCCAGGGCTATGACGTGCTGCACCCGATCGGCTGGGACTCGTTTGGGCTGCCCGCCGAGAACGCCGCGATTAAGCGTGGCATCGACCCGCGCCAGTGGACCTACGAGAACATTGCGCAGCAGAAGGCGTCGTTCCGCATCTACGCGCCGTCGTTCGACTGGAGCCGTGTGCTGCACACGAGCGATCCCGAGTACTACAAGTGGAACCAGTGGATCTTCCTGAAGATGTACGAGAAGGGTCTCGCCTACCGCAAGGCGAGCTGGGTCAACTGGGACCCGGTAGACCAGACCGTGCTCGCGAACGAGCAGGTGCTCGCCGACGGCACGTCAGAGCGCTCGGGCGCAATGGTCGTGAAGAAGAAGCTGACGCAGTGGTACTTCCGCATCACTGACTACGCGGATCGCCTGCTCGACGATCTCGATCAGCTCGAGGGCCGCTGGCCCTCGAAGGTGCTCAACATGCAGCGCAACTGGATCGGCCGCTCACGCGGAGCCGAGGTTGAGTTTGAGATTGAGGGCCGTGAGGCAAAGGTGCCCGTGTTCACGACGCGCCCCGACACCCTGCACGGCGCCACCTTTATGGTCGTGGCCCCCGACTCTGATCTGGCCGCTGAGCTTGCCGCAGGAGCCTCGGCTGAGTCGCGCGAAGCCTTTCAGGAGTACCTGGCCGCGACGCAGAAGCAGACTGAGATTGAGCGCCAGAGCACCGAGCGCGAAAAGACGGGCGTGTTTCTCGACCACTTCGCGGTGAACCCCGTGAACGGCGAGCGCATTCCCGTGTGGGCCGCCGATTACGTGCTCGCTGACTACGGTCACGGTGCGATCATGGCCGTGCCCGCGCATGACCAGCGCGACCTCGACTTTGCGCTGAAGTTCGACCTGCCCGTGCGGGTGGTTGTTGACGTGCGTGACGAAGACGGTGCGGCGCTGCCCGATCCGTCCGAGAGTGGCGTTGCGACCTCGGGTGACGGCGTGCTCGTCAACTCGGGTGAGCTCGATGGCCTGGGTAAGACCGAGGCTATTGCCAAGGCTGTTGAAGTGCTCGAGGCGCGCGGCACCGGCCGTGCCACGACCAACTACCGCCTGCGCGACTGGCTGATCTCGCGCCAGCGCTACTGGGGCACCCCCATTCCGATTCTGCACGGTACCGGCGACAACGAGGGTGCGATGCGCCCGGTTGACACCGCGGCGCTGCCGGTTGAGCTGCCGTCGACCGAGGGGCTCGACCTGAAGCCGAAGGGCTCGTCGCCGCTCGGAGCGGCCCACGAATGGGCGAACGTCACCGACGAAGAGGGCGGCGCATGGACCCGCGACGCCGACACGATGGACACGTTCGTCGACAGCTCGTGGTACTTCTTGCGCTACCTGTCAGCGCAAGATAGCTCGCAGCCGTTTGACCCCGCGTCGGCCAAGAAGTGGGGCCCCATCGATCAGTATGTGGGCGGCGTCGAGCACGCGATCTTGCACCTGCTCTACTCGCGCTTCATCACGAAGGTGCTGTTCGACCTCGGCTACGTCGACTTTGAAGAGCCGTTCATGGACATGCTCAACCAGGGCATGGTGCTGCTCGACGGCGCGAAGATGTCGAAATCAAAGGGCAACCTGGTCGAGTTTGCGTCTGAGCTGCAGGCGCACGGCGCAGACGCGCTGCGCGTGACGCTCGCGTTCGCGGGCCCGCCCGAGGACGACATTGACTGGGCCGACGTGTCGGTGCAGGGCTCGGCGAAGTTCTTGGCACGCGCGTGGCGCATCGCCGACGACGTGCAGTCAGGCGGCGCACCCGCGGGCGTCGACTTCGCGGGCAGCGATAAGGCACTGCGCAAGCACACGCACCAGTTGCTGGCTGACGCCCCCACGCTCACCGAACAGTACAAGTTCAACGTCGTGGTTGCCCGCCTCATGGATCAGGTGAACTTTACCCGCAAGGCGATCGACTCGGGGTGCGGTGTCGCCGACCCGGCCGTACGCGAGTCGGCTGAAGCGATCGCAATGATCCTGTCGCTGTTTGCGCCCTACGCGGCCGAAGACATGTGGGCCAAGCTCGGGCATGAGCCGACCGTGGCGCTTGCCACCTGGCCGAAGGCAGACCCGGCGCTGCTCGTCGAAGACGAGGTAACGATGGTCGTGCAGGTCGACAAGAAGGTGCGCGACCGGCTGACGCTGCCCGCTTCGGTGACCGAGGCCGAGGCTGAGGGGGCAGCACGTGCAAGCGACGCCGTGCAGCAGGCGATTGGTGATCGCGAGATCGTCAAGGTCGTGGTGCGCGTGCCGAAGATCGTGAGCATCGTCACAAAGCCCGCCGCGTAACACGGCATTCTGGTGACTCGGGCCGGGCGCTCCTCTAAGACAGGGGAGCGCCCGGCCCGAGTCGTCCACAGCCCCTCTTAGCGGGGTACATTTGGCGAGTTATGCACACCTGCGTGAATCATCTGGCGACGTAGGCCGGGGCGAAGTACGGTGCGGGTATGTGCCCCAGGTCGCGCCCAGCTCACGCTCGGCAGGAGCCGCCGCAGTTGCTCCCCGAAGACGTGCTGTCGAGCGAGCGCTGGCGTTCGCGAGTCGGAGCTGCCGGTGCACGGAGAACTCTGGGTGCTGGCTCCCGTGGCAGCGCCAGCGACGCGCGGGCGGCCGCAGACACCGAGGCGTTCGAGCGGGCGCCCGGTCTATCACTGCGCGCACGTCTCGTGCGGGCGGTGCGCGCCCCGGTGCTCGCGGGGGTGGCCGTGTTTGTGGTGGCCGTGGTGGCGACAATTGGTATTGCAGTCGCTGGTTCACTTGGGGCGCAGCTGCCGGGTGAGAAACCCGCACCTGATTCGACGACGCAGGCATTAGAAGATGCGGCAGCGCAGGGAGCGTTTGAGTCGCCCGCGTCGGCCGCGTCGTCTACTGGGAGTGACTCGAGTGCCGATACAAGCACGAGCGTCGTAGGCGAGGTCTACGTACACGTCGTAGGGGCGGTCGGCACTCCCGGGGTCGTGAAGCTGCGGGCAGGCGCGCGCGTGCAAGACGCGATTGACGCCGCCGGCGGTCCCACAGAGGAGGCAGTGCTTGCGGGGGTCAACCTGGCGCGTGTCGTGGCTGACGGCGAACAGTTGCTGGTGCCAGACGCCGAGGCGCTCGAGGCCATGGCAGCCGCCGCGAGTGCAGGCGCTGACGCCGGTGCTGGGGCGGCGGGCGACGCCGGTGCAACGGCGAGCGCAAGCCCCCAGGGCAGCTCAGGTGCCCAGGGCAGCGCGAGCCTCATCAACATCAACACGGCCGATGCGGCGCTGCTCGAGACGCTACCTCGCGTGGGCCCGGCCCTCGCGGGGCGCATTATCGATTGGCGCACACAAAACGGCGGCTTTCAGAGCGTGGATCAACTGCTCGAGGTTTCGGGGATCGGGGTGAAAACTCTCGAGGGGTTTCGTGACCGGGTGACAGTGTGAAGTCACCGCCGGGGCTGTGGCGGGTGCTTGCGCCGGCCGGCGCGACGTGGGCGCTCGCGGCGGGATCGATCGTGCTACCGGGCAGCTGGTGGGTGCTTATCGTGGTGGGAGTCTGCATCGGCATGGCCGCCATGGTTATTGCTGCGCTTACCTCAAAGGACCATGCCGCGCAGCTTCTCGCTTTCGCTGGTGTGCTCGCGGCACTGCTGCTCTTGACCGGCGCGCGCATTGGCGTGGCTGAGATACACAGGGTGGCGCCGGTGCTCGACGCCGCCATCGAAGCGTCTGATCGAGTCGAGTTTCGAGTGCAGCTGACCGATTTCGCCCAGCTCGAAACGGGCAGCGAGCTCGCGCAGCTCACGGGCTGGGTGCCCGCCACGGTGCTCGAGTACGGCGGCGGGGGTGGTCGTGCTGACGCCACGGCAGCCACCAGAACGCCCGTCGTGCTCTGGCTGCAGCGTGCCACCCAAATCCGGGCGCCCGAACCGAGCGAACCTCGGCAAGGGGGTTCCGAGAGCTCGACGTCCAATCAAGTGACCGCCAGAGACGCCGCGCACTGGGCGCCGGGCACTGAGCTGATAGTCGTGGGGGAGCCTGTGCCGCTCGAGTCGACATCGAGCGCGGCGTACGGTGTGCGCGTCACCGGGTATTACACCGTGAGTGAGGCGCGCGGCCCGGTGCTTATTGCGGCGACGCTGCGCTTCCAACTGCGAGCCGCGGCCGAGCGTGTGCCGGGCGCCGAGCTCGTGCCGGGCTTCGCTGTCGGAGACACGGCGCTCGTGGGCCCCGAGCTTGAGGCCAACATGCAAGCGAGTTCACTCACCCACCTTGTCGCTGTCTCGGGCGTTACTACACACAACCCAGATGGGTAAAGACTACCCAATTTGGGTAGCCTTCGGGCGGTTGCCGAGAGCACGATTTGCAGCGATTATGAAACGCTGTTGAGGGAAATGTAATTCCGTGATTGTGAACTTTGGTGAAGTGTGTTAGGCTCGGAACTAATCCTTAAGCGAGCCGAAAATGCCTCGCTGGGTGAATCGAAGCAACTCGATTCACGGCCTGGCTAGTGTCCGACAGTCAAGGGCGGGGAGAGTCTGTTCGGCATTCGGAGAGAACGAACTGGAGAAGCTAGATTGCTTCTCCACGCGAACGAAATACCGGAATTGTTCGTGTACTTGCGCACCTGTCTTGGCACCGGATTGGCCCTGACGAGAATTGTCTGTTCTTTTTCTCGTAGTAAGGGTCATTTTTTATGTGTTCGAAGATTGTGGTTGATGTACCGGCTGTAGATCGGCCGGGTGAAGTGGCAGTACCAGCAGTGCAAACGGTGCCCATGGCTCCGGTGATGCCAGCCGTTTTCTCGGCAGCAGAGGCTGCCCGCTATTGTGGCCGGGCTCCCGGCACCTTCGCGAATTGGCGCGCACTGGGCAAGGGGCCCCGCTACATGCGCGATGGCGCTCGTGGATCGAGGATCTACTACTTGCGTATTGACCTCGATGCCTGGTTGAAGCGCCAGCTGCATGGTGGTGATGCGTAATGTCTACGATCATTTCTCTCCTTGAAGCGCCTTCCCTACGGCTGACGGGCGCCTGGATCGCCCCTGAGCTGTCTGCGACGACAAGCGGATGGTCTAGCCTTCTGCGTGACGACATCATCGCAGAGGTCACCCATCAGTTCTTCGCTGCGGTGTCCACTGACGCGCTGCAGCAGAATGATCACCGCGCTATTGCGCGGGATCTCGTAGCCCTTACGAACATCGCGTTCGCGCAGCGCAACAGTGAAGTCGATCAGTCTGTTCAGGGCTGCATCTACCCACTTGTGTCACTGACTCATTGGCAGCTCGCTAGTCTGCTCGTGGCGTGCGAAGGAGTTCGTCTTCTCATGCCTACTCGTGGTGGTGCCGACAATGAGCAGTCTGCCGGGCAGCTGTGCGTATATGACCATGAGAGCGACGTGCGCGAGGTAGGTCGGGCTGTGATCGAGCGCCTGATCCATGAGTACCGGCCTGGTATCTCTCTCGCGGACGTTGAAGCGACTCTGGCTACGCTGTGCTGCCTTGCGCCCGTAGTGAAAGCTACGCACAAGGAGACCCTGAAGCTGAGTGCTGAGGCTAGCTGGGCCGCGACCGTCGCGAATCAGCCTGAAGCTGAGGCGGTGTGCCAGTTCTGGTGCCATGTCGCGCATCAGTTTGTCTGGGATGAAGTCCCGCTGAGGTTTGTGAACGACCTCTATGTGGTGTGGTTTACGAGGCAGTTCAATCGGCTCTCGCAGCTGACTAAGCCGCAGTTCAGGAATTCGCTCGCTGCCGTCATCGCGATAGATCCGTGCTGGCGCATGGATAGAGAGAAGCAGGTTCGGACTAGTAACCGCTTCGACAAGCCTGAGCTCCTCATTGACGAGTACGAACTGGAGTCTTGGCGTAACCCGCAGTTTAGACCAGGTGACTCCGCGGAGATTTACAGCACGTTTGATCCTAGGACCCAGCAGAAGTTCACGGGAGTGATCATGCGAACTACTGAATGCACGTCGGACTGTGACGCTGCGGTATCTCTCGCTGATTCATCTCTCGCATTTCACTCTGCGTCGCCTTCCACAGACGCGTCGTTCCACAGTTCGGTGGCATAGTCCCGAGCGTTGTGCAGAGAGCCCTGGGCCACTTCACGGCCTCGCTGCCCCCTATGCCGCTGTTTGACACTGGCATAGCCCACAGACACCCGCAGGTGGATCCACGATCTGCCTACACAACACGAAGAATCGCAGCCGTGAGCGCGGCACAAGACATTGAAGGGCGGTGGCCGAGATGGCTGCTACGAAAGCAAGTAAGAGCAAGAGCCGTGCGCTCGCCTTAGCGCAGCGTGATGCTGAGGCGGCGCAGCGGAAGGCAGATGAGCTGAAGCGCGTTGCCGCGGAAATCGAAGCCGAGGATCTCGCGATGGAACGTGCGCTGAAGGCTCGTGGTGAGCTCGCAGGGGCACTCTACGACGTACTGGGCCTTGAACCCGAGCCGAAGCGCGAGATGAACCGTACAGTCCTGCGTCGCGGTAAGCCCGTACAGGAGCCGGTGTTTACTGATCGCGACCCGAAGGAGGTGCTCCGTGCGCAGTGGGCCTTTGAAGCTGTTGAGCTCATGGCTAAGCGGCTTGGGGACGAGAGCATGGCCGAGGTTATGCAGACGATCGAGCAGCGTCGTGAGGCAGCACGCAAGACCGATGATGCGAAGCGCGCGAACAAGGGAGAGGGTGCCTCGGCAGGGGAGAGCGTTACTGGTAGCGACGCAGCCCCGGCGCCGAGCTATGAGGCGTACGTGCTCAATGAGGCCCGGCCTGCACCGCGCTATGCGAATGGCTTGCACGAGGCTGCGTGAGATGTAGCTGCACGTTGAAAACAGAACCCCGAGGGCCGTTAGGCTCCCGGGGCTCTGTCATGTTGGGGTCACGTCTACGTGACCTATTCGGATTGAGCTAGTCGGTGCTGTCTGCGATGTCAGCACGAAGCTCTCGTGTGGCAGTAATCGTCAAACTGCACCGGATGGTTAAATCTAGTCGTCGCTGACGGTGTCGGCGAGTTTAGCAGCGACGTCGTCAAGCGACGAGCCTTCGGTAGTGAGGCCAGATTTTGACGCCAGCATGGGGCTATGGTCTCTGAGCTCTTCGAATGTCGTGCCATGCGTAATCGGGATCAGTCGGTCCGAAGCGAGGAGAACGGAGAGTTCCTTGTCTGCCACGCCTTCTGAAGCCAAGCTCTTATAGAACGACGGGGTTACGAGGACGATCCCAATTCGGGACTTGCTCAAACCTTTGTCGATCTCACGGATGAGGGATTTGCCTAGAACGATATCCTTCTCGCTAAACCAGACGGACACTCCGAGAGCTTCGAGCTTGTCGTGAAGGTCTTTCGCGGCGTGCTGGCGGTCATCCCAAGCGTGGCAAAGGAAGATGTCACGGCGGTCGGGGAACGACTGGGCAATTCGTGCGGCTTCCTGTCGGACTGGCTTGAGGGTCCGCAGATCTGAGGGTGAGAATACGACCGTGCGGCCGCCTATCGTCTTGCTGACTGATGAACCGCCGAGGCCGCCACTCCTGCTGCCACTTGTAATTCCTGCTCCGAAAGACATCGAGCGAACTGGCTGTGGCGGGTAGTAGGACTGGCTGTACGAACTGTATCTGCAGGCGGGGCAATTAGCTCTGGCTGCGGCGGAATGATGGCCTCTTACTGGTGCTGTGCAACTCATGGGGCGAGGCTATCAACTACCACTGACGTTCTAGTGTCAGGTTCGTCGCGTGAGGAGCTGCGTGGTGATGCTGTCAGCTCCTGCGCTACCGCTTCGGAGCCTCGGGCTATGTGGCGAGCTGTAACAGTGAGTTGCTCCGCGGGCTTGCTGTTTGCTTGTCGGAGGTGAGCCAGCGGGCGCGCGCTCGTACCCTGCGCTACCGCTGCGGGAGCAAGGAGTCGCCTGCGAAGTTCTGATTCTGCACTGTTGCAGTGCGCAATGACGTGGAGGGACCCTCACGTGCCCTGGCAGGGCCAGTTCTGGGCCACAAGTGGGCCGAATGTGGCCCTGTTTAGTTTCACTCTACTCAGTAATGATTACCTGAATCATTTACTAAGTGTTCGCCTACCGAAGTCTGCTTTTCCCAGATCAAAGCAGGGACGTGATAGATCTGCCAGTAGCTCTTGGGCCCAAATGGTGCCCATTCATGGACCTTGCAGGGCCCTGTTTCTGTCGTTAGCCGGCCAAAATGATTTCCGATAATTTCTCGAAATCATTATTTGTGGCGCACATCCTCGAAAATCGTCAATCAGGGACCTTGAAGGGCCCTGTTTGGGGTGGCACAGGGACCTTCAAGGGCCCTGTGCCATTCTCCGCTCGAAAACTAGGGCCAATTCGAGCCCGTTTCTGGTCACTTTCTGGCACTTCAAGGGCCCTGTGCTGCGAGCAACGTGAGCTGAGACGTGTGAACGGGGACCTTGAAGGTCCCTGTTTTGGGCGCGTAGGGCACTCGAAGTGCCCTGTTTGCTGATGGGTAGGGCACTCGAAGGGCCCTGTGCCAGAGCAGCAGGGACCTTAAAGGGCCCTGTTTCCTTCCTCGTGAGCAGTCGCGGCAAGAGGAGGGATCATTTCTGGCACTTGAAGGGCCCTGTTCTAGTTAAAAGCAGCAGTTGTGGCTGATCGTTAATTGAAATCGTAATTATTTCCCGTCAGGAGGCCGGAATCCGTCGGCTTCAGCTTGTTTTCGCTGTTTCTGCCTGCGTTCTTGCTGGCGTCAGAGCAAGGTTTCGCAGTGCAGACGCCCCCTCCGCTACCGCTGCGGTGGCAAGGATCTCATCTGAGGCGTAGTCGCTGGCTGCTGCAAGCCCGCGCTACCGCTTCGGCATCTTGGTGCGCATTCTCGCTGCGAGGAGGGCAATGCGCGGGGTCGCACAGTCAGCCCCTGCGCTACCGCTGCGGTGCTGGCTGTCGGGCTTCAGGGGGGAGCTGCGGCCTCCGCTACAGCTTCGGCCTCGGGCTGCGCCAGAGTGGCCAGGAGTTGTGCGTATCAACGTGGAACTTAGCGCTTCAGACAGGGCGAAGTGATCTCATGGGCGCTCGGTAGGGGGCCCGGCAAGGCGTAGTGGAGGCATCGCGTCCGCTGGAGCTGCGCAAGCCGAAAGGCTGTGAGTGGGTGCCGGTAGGCGGCAGCGATCAGCCCGGCTGGAGGCGGAGCAGGGTGGGGACGCGTGAGCGTCCCTGACCCTGCGGAGCTCTTGGAGAGAAACCAACGCGCACCAGCGTTGGGGGCTCGGAGAGTAGGGCCGGTAGGCCCTGGGGGTCGAGGGGGCGTAGCCCCTCGCAAGCAGAGGTAACCGAATACAAATTGAAGCGGAGCGAGATTTGTATGACGGTTAAACTGCTTGCCGTTTATTGCGGCCTATGTGAGAATGGTTCTCAATAGCACCGATGCAGAGGCTCCGACTTCCCGTTGTTCCGGGGAGTGGGAGGGCATCGGCATAGGCCGCAATAAACCGAGCGAAGGGGGAAGACGAATGGCGAAGGATGCGAAGGCAAGCGCAGCGCAGACGAAGCAGACGAGGCGTTCGGCTGAGCACTACGCGAAGGCGGTCTCGGTTCGACTCTCTACAGAAGAGCACCGTGCCGTGGAAGATGTACGCGCTGCAATGGCCACGGAACGTGGTTGCAGCGTGGACAAGATTCCGTATAGCGAAGCTATGAGGTTGCTGCTTCGCGATAAGGAAGGTGCAGCTGAGATTGAAGCTCGCGCGAAGGTGATCCGTGAGCTGCCTGCAGCGCGGCTTTGGGATGATCCTTCGATCAGCAAGGACATAGAGCGCGTTAGTGATTCGCTCGCAGCGGTCGTCACGCAGGTTCAGAAGATCGGCACGAATGTGAACCAGATCGCTCGCCACTTGAACTCAGGAGGCTCGGTCGAAGGGGAGGTGATCGCTGAGTCTCTCGGCTGGTTGAAAAACATTGAAGTGCAGGTCGAGCTCGCCGAGATGGCGTTGTACTCGAATCACAGGCTTGCTGCGTGACGCAGAGGGAGAAACACGGTCTCGGATGAGTGCGTCGGTGCTTTTGCTGTTTGAAGCTTTTGAAGAGTTAGCGCGCGGGGGTTAACCGCGAGCGTAGATATTGAGGGGCGTTAGTCATGGTGAACATTGCGTCGAGTCCGTCGCGGAACGTGGCGGCGTTGTTCAACTACTTGAAGAACCCAAAGAGGGGTCAGAGCGCTAGCGACCGGAACATCTTGATCGTAGGCATGAACGGCGCGCTGTCCTCCGTGGCAGAGAAGCAGTTCCGTGACACGCGCAAGAAGTACGGCAAGAACGGTAGCGCTAAGGCCGCGAGCAAAGGCGGTCGTTCTGTGGCGACCGGTGAGTTCGTACAGGCGTACCATGTGCTCGTTAGCTTCGGGAGCGATGAGCTTGATCGCAATGATCCTGATGCGCCGCGTCAGGCCGCGAATATTGTGCGGCGGCTCGTGGGTGAGAGGTTCCCTGGTCACATGACGGTATCGTTCATCCAGGGCGACGGTGACGGCGGTGAGTTTGGAGAGGGCGGCAAGCTCCACGTGCACATCGTCGTCAACGCGGTGGCGCACCTGACGGGCCTAAGTCTCGACTCGAACCTCGTGACGCATGCGTACAAGGACTTCCAGCCCGACGGTAGCATCGAGTTGGCTGGTCTCGCGGTTGAGCTCGACCGTGTGCTGAAGAAAGAAGACTTCAAGCAGCATCCCAAGAACGTTGCCGCCATGGAAGAAGCGAAGGCTCGTGTTGCAGCAGGAGGCTCACCTCGGCTGAGGAGCACTGTGCGCCGCGAAGACAGCGAAGGACGCAAGCTGGCTGAGTATCGCTTGTGGGAAGCTCGCCGCTGCGAGGCAGAAGCGGATGGCCTGCCGTTCGATGAGCAAGAGCCGTTCAGCGTCGCTGTGTTGAAGCAGCGCATCGAGGAAGCGTTGGCTGACGAGAGCGTGGTGGATCTTGACTCGTTCAAGGAGAAGCTCGCTGAGCTGCGCGTCGACTTCGAGCAGCGCCCGGGCGCTCGTGGTTTCTCGTACGCGATGGTTGATGAGGACGGCGTCATGCTGAATGGGGGAGCGAAGCGAAAGGCTTCGAAGCTCGGCACGAGCTTCATGCGCGACGCGGTGCTCGCTCAGCTGGGCGACCACCGTGACGCACAGTTGGCACGTCAGGCGAAGCAGACTCAGCGCACTCAGTCAGTGCAGCAGACGCCACCAGCACAGCCAACGCCACCAGCACCGAAGCCCCGGCGAGCGCCGAAGAAGCGTCAGCCAGACCCAGAGCTGGCTGACAAGGTCGTGCATCAGTTCAACGATGATGAACTGATGGTGGACTACTCCGAGATGGAGAGGCGCCATGGGCTTACCTTCGATGAAGCAGATCAGGCGTTCGCTGATTGGCAGGCGCTGGGAAAACCTGCGACTGCGTTTGATCGCGAGATCGCTGAGCTCCGCGCGAAGCGTGAGGCCAGGTATGGCAGCCCGGAGTCCGTTGGAGAAGCTGCTAGTGCCGTAGGCAGTACGGTGCCTGACGTGGCTGTGTCTGTGTCTGAGCCAACACAGCCAACACAGCTAGCCGCAGATACAAACACTGCGCGCTACGTCTCGAAGCTTGCTGACCCGTCATTGCCTTTTCCCAAGAGCGAGGTTGTGCAGGGTCGCTTGTTCGCGCTGGCAGAATACGAGCCGCTCGCGGTCGAGCTGCTTCAGCGCGGCGAGCGCCTCGACGAGAAGCGGTTGTCGGGCGTGGGGGACAAGTTCATGAAGGACTTTGGTGACCGTTTACACCCGCTTGTGCGGGATCAGCTGAACCTGCGCGAGACGAAGAAGGCCCTTTGCAGCGGGTACTACGAAAAGCGTGTCGCGGCCCACCAAGCGCTCAAGGAGCTCGAAGCCGAAGCTGAGAAGCGCGCTGACCTTGCCTGGGAATCAGGAAGCGATGCGAAGCGTTTGCACACTGAACACGGTCACGCAGAGAAGCGCCGCGCGCAGCTTAATCGTGAGATGGAGCAGGGCATCTACGAAATCGTGCCGGTGAAGATCGAGAGCCACGATGAAGACCTGCTGGGGCGTCGCGAGATCGACCGGGAGCGCATCTTCGGAGAATGACCTCAATGAAGGTAGAAACCCCGTCCACGGACTCCTGAGAGTTCGCAGACGGGGTTTCGTAGTTAGGTCGTTAGACCTTAGATGTTGGGGTTCTCGCAAGTGCCAGTGGACTCACAGGGCTGCGGTGGGATGAACGGAGGGGTCCATTCCCCACCGGTTCCGCCGCCGGAGCCTGAGCCGCCACCACCAGAGCCCGAGCCACCGGAGCCAGCGTTACCGCCACCGCCGCTACCGGCGTTGCCGTTGCTCCAGGAGCCTCCACCACCGTTGCTACCCCAGTCGGAGTAACCGGTGTCGACCCACTGCGGCTGAGCGGCTGCTTCAGCTGCGGCCTGTGCGGCAGCAGCTTCGGCAGCTACGAGCGCGTCGTGGCTTGCCTTCAGCGCAATAGCGCTCTTGAGGTAGGTGACGTAGGAAGTGACGAACGAGGTAGCGACCTCAGCAGAGGGCTTGTCAGCCTTCTCGTAGGCTGCAAGAGCCTTCTCAAGGGCCTTAGCCTTCTTGTTCAGGTCAGCAGCGTCGGCCTTGGCGTAAGCCTCGACCCAAGCCTTCTGGTTCTTGAGAGCTTCGGTCGCAGCTGGGGCCATAGCCTTGGCACCAGCGAGCACCTCAGTTGCGAGGGCGTCGGTCTTGGCGGTGACTTCATCAACCTTCGCCGTAGCGTCAGCTGCAGCGGTTTCTGCAGCCTTGGCCTCAGTCTGAGCCTCAGCTACGCGCTCGCTCGTTACCTTGTCGCCAGCAGCCTTCAGCTCCTCGTAGGTGGGGAGCTGGGTAAGCTTCGCCGAAGTGGGCATACCGTTGGCCTTGGTTGCCGGGGCCTTCGTCTTCTCGCCCTTGACCTTAGCCGGAGCCTCGGTCGGAGCAGTGGTGAGAGCAACGACAGGTGCGTTGGTCTTGACGGAGACAAGAGCTTCAGGCGCAGTAGCTGCGACCTTGAGGTCTGCGAGGTAGCCCTTCTTGTGGGCTGCAGTAGCCTCTGCCAGGGCCTTTTCGGCAGCGGTCAGATCGGTCGCAGCCTTGCCGATCTGCTTGATCGCACTAGCCTGATCCTCGACGGCAGTCGCGTAGTTCGAGATGCGCGTCTGAGCGGCTCCGAACGTGACTCCGCCAGCGACGAGCGCAACAGCGGCTACACCGGCTACGAGACCGACGATGAGCTTCTTGCGGCTCTTCTTGGTGGGCTCAGGGTTACTCTGGCCGCCTGCGAAAGCCTTTCCGATAGCAGCCTTGGCATCTGCAGTACGCTGCTTGGAATCGGCGAGGCTCGTTGCCTTCATAACGGGCGGCAGCTGTGCGTCCTTACCCGGTACGGGCGTCTCGATCGGGCCGAGGCCCTTATCGTTTTCGTTGCTCATTTAATCCTTACGTTCACCGTCTGCGGCCTCGCGCGGTATGCACGGTTCGCAGCGAACTCGGCACTTTGCTGCCCGAGGACTGCTCCCGTCAGACCTGCCTGCACGATGCCGCTAATTTTGGCTGTTCTTTCGATACGTTCCTGAGTGGCGAGCTGAGCAGCCGCCATGTTCTCAAGGTAGCGCTGATGAAGGACATTCTTGTAGACGTTCATTGCGTCCTGCACCGTGCTGGCACGGTACTCGTGGACGATCTGCCAGCACTCTCGGACGTCATCGGTGTTGAGATAGTCCGACGGGAAGAATCCGCTGTAGCCTTGACGATACTCTTGGCGAGTTTGTTCGAGTTGGGCCTGTACCTGTTGCACGGCAGGCCAGGTCTCGTTGCCAATTTGCTGTGCGATGGTTTCGTTCTGCTGCTCGCGCTTCGCGTTGGTTTTTGCGAGGCCGCCATTGCGGATCGCGAGCACGACCGCAGCGCCGATCAGGGCGAGCGGCAGGGGTAAGAGTAGCCAGAGCATCGGGGCCATCATGGAGCTCGCGCTCTCGTAGCTGCCACTGGGGCCAGCTTCTAGAGATGCCCTGCCGATAGCGCTGACCATGATACTGAAGGCGAAGACAGAGAACACTGCGGTGAGGATTAGTACCCAGAGCCAGTACATGCCGCCTCGCCAACGGTTCAGGTATCGAACGTAACGGTGTTGGTGCTGCTGGTAGATGGCCTGCTCTTGGGCTTGCAGGTCTTCGAAGCGGCGGAGTACGCCGTGAAGGCCTGCAAGTTTGTTTTCGAGCTGAGCGCGTGCGTCAGTCATCGTGTTCTCTTTCCGTCGCTGGAAGGTCGCCCGGCGAGCATGACGCTCGCCGGGCTCTGGGGATTTGTTGCCGCATGAAGTGGGTGAATTAGCCCTTCATCCACTTTCCTGCACTGTTGAGGTAGTAGCTAGTCGTGCCCGACTGACCGTCATCGCGGGGCAGGGGGAATGCAATGTTGCCAGCGCTGTCAGTACCGAAGTCGAACATCTCCGAGCCAGGTGTGCGCGTCTGACCGAGTTCGTTGAGCACGCTCGGAGTGGGGAATGAGGCCGTGTACTGCAAGGCGCTGGTTGCATCAGCACAGCGATCGACCTTGATGACCGTGAGTTCATCGAGATCGAAGTAGACACCCTTTTCAGGATCTTCTTCCGAGAACTCAGAGAGAGCAAATGGCTCTACTTTCAGATCACTAGCGTTACCGGTGAGCTGGTTTACTGCCCACGCAGATGGGTTAGGTGAGCCCCAGAACTCGTTGTCGACGGGTGCGTCCGTGAGCCATGCAAGATCAGCACCTTGCTTGGGGGTGTGAACGAACTGCACAGCGCAGTTCTCCATTGAATCGAGCATGATGGTCTGAACCGTGATGCTTTCGAACGGGATGTTCTGGTAGTCATCTACGAGCTCAACGAGCTCGTCGGGGAGCTTGACGGTGACGGGAGTGCCGTACTCGGCGGTAACGCCGTGAGTGGTGTCGAATACGACCTCTGAAGTGGTGGGCTCCTTGGTGCCACCGTCGTTACCGGGGACGATGTCTGCGTCGGCCGGAAGGGTGGTGGAGCACGCTGCGAGAGGGAGTGCGACAAGGGCTGCCGCGGCGAGTGCGATGATCTGTTTCTTCATGGTGTTGGGATCTCCTGTTTTCTTTCGTTTACGAGTGTTCCCTGCGGATAGACTATCGAAACATGAAGGCTTAACTTCCGGAAGTATTAACTTCCGGAAGAGATTACATCGTGGTAGTGGAACCTTCATGTCGGCCAAGCTAGATGAATGCCCACTTCCCAGTCGCTCCGCCGTCAGTTCGGCGCGATCATTCGCGAGGTTCGAGTGGGCCGCAATATGACTCAGCGGCAGTTCGCAGAGCTGCTCAAGCGCACCGAGCGCTACGTCTCCGGTATCGAGCGCGGCGAGTACAACTTGTCGCTCGATCAGGTCGAGCAGCTCGCCAACGAGCTGGGTATCGTGGTGAGGCTCTCCGTGGAGCAGCTGGAAGAAGCCGTGCCTACTGGCGGCACCGAGAGCTCAGCTGCCCCAGAAGTCACTCCGAGCGCATGAGAACTAGACCCTCCGAAGCCGTGAGGCTCCAGAGGGTCTGGTCGAGGATGCTAGGACTTGCTGCCATAGCGCTGTTCGAACGTTTCGAGGTCGATGGCGAGAGTGTCAGCGATCTGCTGGCGCGTGGTGCCATGTTGCAGAGCGTCGTCGATGACAGCACGGCGCGCTTGCTCAGTGGCCAGCTCGACCAGACGAAGCTGCCCGAGGGTGTCGAGGTCGTCTCCTCGCGGGCGGGCTGTGCTCTCTGCCAATGACGCAAGAGTCGCGAATGCTCGATCGCGCGCACTGCGCTCTGACTCTGTGCTGTTCTGTGCGGCGAAGTTCGTGGGCGTCACGGTGCCGCCCATGAGTGGGGCTGTGTCTGTTGCTTCTACGACGGGGGCTTCTCGGGCCTGGTGGTGTGGGTCGGTATGTGTCATGGGTGTAGCTCTTTCGGTGTCATGGGTGTAGCTCTTTCGGTGTTATGGGTAGCGTGAATTGAAGTCCGCGATGTTGAGTCGTAGTAGCGCAGCGAGCTCAACGTCGTCGTGGCCGGTCACCCGTGCTTCGTTGATCGCTGCCTTGCGGGTAGCGTGTACCTGCTGTTGCACGAGCGTGAGTGAGTGCAGCAGGTCCGGGAGTGACGCCGCTTGGTGGGCGGCGTGCTCAGCGAGTCGGAACAGATCCTCGATTGCACCAAGCCGCTCAGTCACAGCCCTGGCTTGAGCGTCGAGCTCCGCCTGCGATGGGTAATGTGTCGTCGGCGCCGCAGAAGATCCGGTGTGTGTGGTGACTACGGATGACAAATAGGTTTACCTCTCTTCTTAATCGGTGGTGCTCGTGCGCTGGGCGAACGCTTCAATCTCTGCGAGGTCGCGTGCGAGCTGCTCGTCGGCATCGAGCAGCAGAGCCTCGAAGCTCGGCACTAGCCAGCGCCAGGGCTCGCGGAACCACGGCTCATCTGCGCGTACGGCGTCGTGTGTGCCAGGGACGAGTGTGATGTCGCCCTGTGATCGACGGAGGCAGCGCCAAGTCAGTGTCGTGCGCTGCAGCAGCTCAGGGTGGGCATGAAGCGAGTCGAGTGTGCGTTCGGTGAGCGCAAGCGTCACGCACGCCGTTTGGGCGAGCGCCTCGGTGTTGATTGCTCCATCAAGGAGCCGTGGTTTGGCTGTAATCGCTTGAATGATCGGGTGCCTGGAGTTCCAGCGCGGCGCCCTCCGCTTCCGTGGCAGCTGCACTCCGAGCACGATGAGGGCTGGATCCGCTGAGTCTGTTAGATCAACTGCCCAGTCCGGCGCGAGAACGCGCAGCTCGTCAAACCGCGCGGTGTCGATCACATGCGGTAGCGCCGCTGCGAGACCAGAGCGCACGATACTCGTGCGCTGCCGGTCATGCGGGGGAGTGACTTGCTCGGCCTCCCAGTACGCCGCGTCGTAGTCGGCTTGGTCGCGATACTGACCGGCCTTACGGTTGCGCTCGACCTCTCTGAGGCGATCGCGGACCTCGTAAGGCTCCGGGTAATCGAGCCACCAGTCGCCGCAGTACTCGTCGCTGTCGTAGCGTTCTTCGTGAGCAAAGTGGTCAGGCGATGAACACATAAACGCCATCTGCGCTCTTGGCGGCCTCAACGACGTTGTAACTATGCTGCTCGTCGCTGGTGTAGCGTGCCCAGTCGAAGTAACGCTTGATCTCATCAGGCACATTGTGGAATATGCCTGTGTCGTCTGCGAGATCGCGCAAGTAGTCCTCGAAGCTGTCGAACTGGCCGCGGTAGCGATCAGTGAACTCCCCGATTGACGGCAGGTCAGTGTTGCCTTCGGCGGTGTAAGAGCCGGAGCGCACCCAAGCGTGCAGCGCGGGGCGGAGGTGCTCGTCGACAGCTTCGAGAGCCTCTCCCCACTGCGTAGCTTCGTGGGGGCTCATCTCGCGCGAGATGGGGAGGTTCTCGATGTCGAAGCACCACAACTCTTCGTCGTCGGTCCAGCGGTACGGTGACCCTTCGAAGAGATCCTTAGCGGTGACATCCGCAGCTTCGGTGGCGTCGTACCAGGCGCCGATTAGGTAGCCCGCGTTATATGCGCCGAAGGAACTGATCCACACGCTGGGCGTGAGATTGGTGGTTGTGGTGGTGACCATTTGGGTTCTCCTTCTTGTCGAAGCAGAACGCAATAGTCTGCTTGTCGAAGAGGCTCCCGGCCCTGCGAAGCGAGGGCGTTACCGAGTGCATCACCATCGTGTAAAGATTGCGATATTGTAACGTTCGCAAATTGGCGCAGCGTGTTCGCAGGCTCGTCACATTTTAAGTGACTAGACTTTAGCTCCACTTCGTGCGAACCCTCACAGGCGAGGTTTCGAGTATTCCAAGGCAGAGAAATGTGATGACATTTCTAGCACGGCCGATGGCCATGCCGGGGTAACACGTGAAGGATCACGTAACGAAGTGTGTGACGAACTTTGGAGCTAAAGTCTAGCTCCCTAGTTGTCAGCATTTATTTTGATGTTGACTATTTTGTTCTGATGTTGGAGTGCGCTTGCGCAGCTTCAGTTCATGTCACTCTCAGACTGCGGCTACCGAACGCTGCAGGCTGATACTTCGAGTACTTTCGACAAGTCGGGTGCCGCCCGATTGGCGAAGAGTGCTGGCAGTTTGTGCTGCCTACGTGGTTCCTTCATTCATTTTCATATGTAAGGAACCCCCACATGTTTATTGACTCACTCACCAAATCCGTAAACGAGCCCATTGAGATCAAGTTGGAAGCGAACGAGGTATTTCCCGTCACTCTTCTGGTCCCGAAGTCGAGCTTGCCTGCGACGTACCCGGGACCGCTTCGTGACGCTGAAGGGGCCCTGGCTCTCTGGCGCACACTGACGGTGTGCGCTCTACAGGAGCTGGGGGAGGCGGAAGCGTCTGGCCGCCGCAAGAAGATTGAAGTAGCTACGAAGGAGTCAGTAGAGGCCGGTAAAGCGTGGGTTGAAGCCGAGATCGGTGTTGCCTCACTTCTCGTCAAGCGCGGTATCCCATTGCAAGGCCGCAGCGCGGTCGTTTTGAAGTAGCGACGTAATCAATTGGTGAACCCCGCGGCTTTCGGAGCGGGGTTCACCAATTTTGGGAGATTCAGTGGTGAAAGTGACGTTGGAGGACGTTGAATCGGCTTCTATGTCACAGGTCATCGATATGGTTTGAGTAGGAACTCACCTTTTTGGATCGACCGTAGTGGGGCGCAAACTTTATGGCACGTAAGGCGGCGGCGTCGAAGCCGCAGAAAACACTTGAGCAGACTCTCTGGGACGCAGCTGACAAGATGCGTGGGAATCAGGAACCGAGCGAGTACAAGCACGTCGTGCTCGGCCTGGTGTTCTTGAAGTACATCTCGGACCGTTTCGAAGAGCGCCGCTCACAACTCAGTAAAGAGCTCGCGGAGGAGGGTATCAAGCCCGAGCGCATCGAAGGCTTCCTGGAAGACCGCGACGAGTACGCGAGCCAGAACGTATTCTGGGTGCCAGCCTCGGCCCGCTGGGGCACGATCCAGGATTCGGCGAAGTTGCCCGAGATCGGCGAGCTCATCGACACCGCGATGGATCTCATTGAGAAGGAGAACCCGACACTCAAGGGTGTGCTGCCGCGCAACTACGGACGCGACGGCCTCGACAAGAAGCGCCTCGGCGAGCTCGTCGACCTCATCGGCTCGATCGGCTTCACCGCCACCGACGACCACGGCGCCGACGACGTGCTCGGCCGCGTCTACGAGTACTTCCTGGGTCAGTTTGCGGGCAAGGAGACCGGCAAGGATGCAGGCGCGTTCTACACGCCGCGCTCGGTCGTCAAGACTCTGGTCGAGATGCTGGAGCCTTACAAGGGCCGCGTGTACGACCCGGCCGCAGGATCCGGCGGCATGTTCGTGCAGTCGGCGGAGTTCGTGAAGGCTCACGGCGGTAATCGCACCGACATCTCCGTCTACGGACAGGAGTTTACCGACACCACGTGGAAGCTTGCGAAGATGAACCTCGCGCTGCGCGGCATCGAGGCGGACATGGGCGTGCGCTCGGCGGACTCGTTCACCGAGAACCTGCACCCTGACCTGCGCGCGGACTTCGTGATCGCGAACCCACCGTTCAACGTCTCCGACTGGTGGGATGCGAGCCTCGCGGATGATCCGCGCTGGAAGTACGGCACGCCGCCCCAGGGCAACGCAAACTTCGCCTGGGTACAGCACTTCGTGTACCACCTGGCACCGAACGGCACCGCAGGCTTCGTGCTTGCGAACGGCTCGCTGTCGTCGAAGAGCGGCGGTGAGGGTGAGATCCGTCAGAAGCTCGTCGAGGCGGGTCTCGTGGATTGCATCGTGGCGATGCCTCCAAACCTTTTCTTCAACACGCCGATCCCTGTCTCTCTCTGGTTCGTCTCTAAGGGCCGCGAAGGCAATGGTCACCGCGAGCGCAAAGACGAGGTGCTCTTCCTAGACGCCCGAAAGCTTGGGCGCATGGAATCACGTAAGCTCCGCGTGCTCTCCGACGAAGACATCGCAAAGATTTCAGGCACGTATCATGAGTGGCGCAACCGTGACGGTGAATACGAAGACGTCCCGGGTTTCGCGAAGTCGGCTTCGATCAAAGAGATCGAGAAGCACGACTTCGTACTTACGCCTGGTCGCTTTGTCGGCGCTGAAGAATCCGAGATCGACGACGAGCCGATCGACGAGAAGATCGAGCGCCTGACGAGTGAGCTGTTCGCGGAGTTTGTGCGCGGCCGCGAGCTTGAGGACGAGGTTCGCCGTCGACTTGGAGCGCTCGAACGATGACCTCACAAACGCTAACAGTTGATGACGTTTGTATTCGCGTCACGAGCGGCGGAACTCCAAGTCGACGTATATCTGAGTATTTTGACGGCACTATTCCTTGGCTGAAGACGCAGGAGCTACGCGACGGCTGGGTCTACGAAACCGAAGAGCATATTACGAACGCTGCAATAGAAAAGTCGTCAGCGAAGCTGTTGCCGACCAACACAGTGATGATGGCGATGTACGGTGGCACGGTTGGTAAGTTAGCAATTCTGGGCACGGAAATGACCTGCAATCAGGCAGCATGTGCGATGATCGTTGACCCAAGTAAGGCTGACTATCGTTACCTCTATTACGCACTGTTGAATGACCGTTCGCGAATAGTGCATCGTGCAAATGGTGCTGCTCAGCAGAATCTCAGCGCTCGGACGATCAAAGCTCTTGAATATAATTTCCCCGCAGTCGAAGAACAGCGCGCGATCGCGGCGACGCTCGGAGCACTCGACGACAAGATCGCGTCGAACCGGAGGGCGATAAAGTCAATTAGTGACTTGATTGACGCAATGTCTGAGCAGCTTGGTGCCACTTTACCGGGCGTACCGGTCGGAGAGCTTGCAGAATCTTTCAAATTGTCGGTAAATCCCTCTAAACTCGGGGACTCGGTAGTCGATCACTTCAGCCTTCCCGCGTTCGACTCTGGTGCTCAACCTGAGCGGGTCCCAGCATCAACCATTATGAGCAACAAACTCAGGGTGCCCGAACTCGCAATCCTAATATCGCGGCTCAACCCTAGGTTCAACCGGACCTGGTGGGCTTCTGAAAAGTCTGGCACCCCGGCACTTGCCTCGACCGAGTTCCTCGTGTTGAGGGCGGAAAGTGAACTGGACTTAGCCGCGGTCTGGCTTGCGGTTCGTGCCCCATTCTTCCGAAGCGAGCTGCCGCGACGTGTAACTGGAACTTCGGGCAGCCACCAACGTGTGCGACCCGATGATGTGCTTGGCATTGAGGTTCCCGACTTTTCGATAGCCGAGAAGAACGTCAAGAAGCTCGCACTGGCGCTGCTTCAGCGCGCCGAGCTTCTCCGTGAAGAAACTAATCGATTAGTCGTGCTCCGTGACTCTCTTCTGCCGGAACTGTTGTCAGGCCGTATACGTGTGCCTGTTGAAAGCGGTGCAAGGTGAGCATCGTCAATACTGAATGGGTCGTCGATCAGCTGGACGATTTCATTGCGCTATCTGAAGGGCGCTGGACAGGAGACCCCGAAGATATCGGGGTCTGGTGGGTTCTTAAAGGAAGTGAGGACGACATCAAGTTGCAGCTGCCTGTCGTTGAGCGTATCTTTACGCTCTACCTCCCCGGATGGCGAGATGAAGACCTCTCCTATGATCGTGATGATCAGCAGGAGCAGTTGTGGGCGAAGCACCGCGATCTTGCCTTACGAGTCCGTGGCATCGCCGATCGTGAGGATGAAGTACGGCGGAACCTCGGCGATAATTCCCCCCAGATCTCGGCCTCAAATCTGCATCCATGGATCTGGGAAGGTGCTCGTTCGCTCTGGCAATCTGGTCATTTTAGAGAAGCCATCGAGGGTTCGATTCGCAAGTTGAACGCGGAGACGCAGAACAAGCTCGACCGCCGCGATCTCGGCGAAGAAGATCTATTCAAGCAGGCCTACAGTGACGACCCCGCCAGACCGAGGGCCGCTCGCTTACGTCGGATGCAGAACGACGGAAGCAAGACCTTCAAATCGGTGCAGCGAGGCGCACGAAACCTAGCAGAAGGCGTGTTCGCAGGCATCCGAAACCCACTCGCGCATGAGGCCGACGTGGATATGCCTGAGCAGCAGGCATTGGAGTACCTCGCTGCTCTCAGTGTGCTTGCTAGGTGGGTGGACGAGTCCAGTCTGGAGACTACATCATGACTTCCTTCAATGAGAACGTCGTAGAGCAGGCTGCTCTCGACTACTTCGAGGAACTCGACTATACGGTCCTGCACGGCCCCAATGTCGCACCCGGCGAGGCTGCCTCCGAGCGTGAATCGTACGAGGACGTGGTCCTATGGGGCAGGCTCCGTGATGCGATGCGACGCATCAATCCAGATATCAGCCCTACGCTGATCGATGAGGCGATCAAGACCCTGCAGCGCGCAGAGTCACAGAGCTCTATCGACGAGAACGCCCGCGTGCACAGACTGATCGTCGAGGGTGCCCCCGTTGAGCACCGCGACGCCGACGGCCTGCTCCGAACGACGCGGCTACAGCTCGTCGACTTCGATGAGCCCTTGAACAACGACTGGGTCGCGATCAATCAGTTCACGATTGTTGAGAATGGTAAGAACCGCCGCCCCGACGTGCTCGTGATGCTGAACGGCATGCCGGTCTCTCTGCTGGAGCTTAAGAACCCAGCATCGGAGAACGCGACCCTCAAATCAGCGTGGAACCAGGTGCAGACTTACCGGCATGACATTCCGTCTGTCTTCGTGCTGAATGCGGTGACGGTGATCTCTGACGGCATGTCGGCCGCGATGAGCAGCTACTCCGGTGCGTTCGAGCACTACGCTCCGTGGAAGACCATCGAGGGCCGCGAGGTTGTGACCGGTCGCCCTGCGCTTGAGGTGCTCATCAAGGGAGTCTTCGAGCCGGGACGCTTCCTGGATATCCTGAAGAACTTCGTCGTGTTTAGCGATGAGACGGTGACCGATAAAAATGCCGGCCAGCCGACTCGCACGTTAGTGAAGCGGGTGGCGAAGTACCACCAGTACTGGGCGGTCAACGCCGCGGTGGAGTCCACTGTGCAGGCATCGAGCCCCGAGGGCGACCGCCGCGGCGGTGTCGTGTGGCACACCCAGGGCTCGGGTAAGAGCTTCGAGATGGTGTTCTACGCGGCGAAGGTCATGCGGGATTCGCGCATGGCGAACCCGACGCTGGTGTTCATCACAGACCGCAACGATCTCGACGATCAGTTGTTCGGGGAGACGTTCGCACCGGCGCGCATCCTTCCGGAGACCCCTGTGCAGGCCACGACTCGCACTGACCTCCGCGAGAAGCTCCGGCGCGCATCTGGCGGCATCGTGTTCACGACGCTGCAAAAGTTCGCGGTCGGCGAGGATGGCGACGCAGACCCGGTACTCACGGACCGCAGGAACGTGGTCGTGATCGCCGACGAGGCGCACCGTAGCCAGTACGGCTTCGGCGAGACGCTCGACCGCCACGGCAGGCTCAAGGCAGGCCTCGCGAAGCACATGCGAGACGCGCTGCCGGGCGCGACGTACCTCGGCTTCACCGGCACCCCGATCGAGTCGAACGATAAGTCGACGCGAGCCGTGTTCGGCGATTACATCGACGTCTACGACCTCACGCGCGCCGTCGACGACGGCGCCACGGTGAAGATCTTCTTCGAATCGAGGCTCGCACGAGTGGAGCTCTCGGACGCTGATCTCTCAGCCCTCGACGAGCTTGCCGACGAGATCACCGAGACGGTCGAGGAGGACACAGCTACGGCTGCCAAGTCGCGTTGGTCGAGGCTAGAGGCGATCGTCGGTTCTGAATCCCGGCTCGACCGCGTGGCGCAGGACATCGTTGACCACTGGGAAAAGCGCCGTGAGGCAATGCTTGGCAAGGGAATGATCGTGGCGATGAGCCGCCGGATCGCGGTGCGCCTTTACGAGAAGATCGTCGCGCTCAGGCCCGACTGGCATTCGGACAACCCAGCAGAGGGCAAGATCAAGGTCGTCATGACCGGCTCGGCTGCGGATCCTGTGGAGTTCCAGCCGCACATCCATTCGAAGGACGTGCGCAAGGACCTCAAGCTCCGTGCGAAGGACGCTGATGACCCGCTGGAGCTCGTGATCGTGCGCGACATGTGGCTCACCGGGTTCGACGCGCCCTCGATGCACACGATGTATGTTGACAAGACGATGCAGGGTGCAGGGCTCATGCAGGCGATCGCGCGCGTGAACCGTACGTTCCGAGACAAACCTGGTGGCCTAATCGTCGACTACATCGGTCTCTTTGCGAACCTCCAAGAAGCGCTGCAGGAGTACTCGCCCTCGGACCGGGACCAGGCGGGCGTGCCGATCGACGAGATCGTCGACGCGATGATGGAGAAGCACGACGTCGTCAGAGGTATCCTGCACGGCGTCGAGTACGATGCTTCGCCGGAACTGTCCGCGTCGCAGCGGCTTGCGGAGTACGCGAAGGTGCTCGATTTCGTGATGGCCGACCCGGATGTCACGAAGAGGTTCAACGACGAAGTGCTGGCGCTGGCGAAGGTGTTCGCGCTGGCTGGAGCCCGAGACGAGGCAGGAGCGATCCGCAATGATGTGCGCCTGTTCACCGACGTGCGCGCGGCGATCCTGAAGATCCTGAACCCGGACTCGGGTCGCGGCGGCTCGGGTGCGGTCGAGATCGACACGGCGCTCGGGCAGCTACTAAATGAGGCAGTAGCTGCAGAGGACGTCATCGACGTCTACAAGCTGGCGGGGGTGGAGACGCCTGAGATCTCGATCTTGAGCGACGAGTTCCTGGACTCGCTCGAAGGCAAGGAGAAGCCGAACCTCCAGATGGGCCTCCTTCGCAGGATCCTGAACGACCAGATCCGCACAGTGCAGCGCAAGAACATCGTGCAGGGCCGGAAGTTCTCGGAGCTACTTGACGAGGCCGTGAAGCGGTATACAAACCGCTCGCTGTCGACCGCGGAGATCATCGCGGAGCTCGTGAAACTGGCGAAGCAGGTACGCGATGACCAGAGCCGCTTCGAACAGCTCGGGCTGCGCGAGGACGAGGTTGCGTTCTACGACGCGGTCGTGCAGAACGATGCGGCCGTGCTGGAACTAGGCGATGAGACACTGAAAGCGATCGCTCGGGATCTTGTGAAGTCGGTTCAGCAGTCGGCGACGATTGACTGGAACCTCAAAGAGTCAGTGCTCGCGACAATGCGTTCGAAGGTGCGCAGGATTCTTGCGCGTTACGACTACCCTCCGGACGCGGAAGAAAAAGCCGTGAACCTTGTACTAAAGCAAGCTGAGGTATTCGCGGGCGATGTGGCTGGTGCTGACTAAACGGAAGAGAGATCAGGCCTGGGGTAGGTGGTAGGTGGCATGCCTACCCTTGGTCTGGCAAATGCACAGAGAGGTGCAACGATGGTGACTCGTGAAAAGTACGGCTGTTGTTCCCGATGCGGGCAGGAAGTCCTACTCCGCAATGGGAAGTACATTTTTCACCCGGATCTCGTTAAAGGTTCTGGGTGTGCGGCGTCACTCCTTAAGCCGCAGCCAGAGGAACGACGGTTTGTCAAAGAGCTAGTACCCGCACCCGTCAAAGTAGCGCCGACCGTACGTTCTCCACAACCTGCGCGAACGGTCGCGAGACCTGTGCCTACGGTCGCGAGACTTACACCCCGGCGTGCTGCAGTTTGTTCGATGTGCAGCGAGGAGCACCTGCTCACTGCTGAAGGGCTGATGTCGATCCATTCTGACCGCTCCGGAAGAAGATGCGAAGGCTCTTCGAGCTCCAACGAGATCGCACGTTCCAAGCAACGCCGAAGGTTTGACGAGACGCAGGAGGCTGCGCCATCCGCGGCGAGTCCGGACAGGACCAATGCTCGACGTCGGCCGGGCAAACAGGAGCTTAAGCGCAAGAAGCTAATTGACATCGCTGTGAGTCGAGCTCTAAAGGAACAGAAGAGGCGCTTCACCGAACGGAAACTTGAAAAGCTCGATCGAAGAATTTACGCAGTCGGTGGAGTTCGTGTTGTTCAAGGCGGGAGCCCATCTCTCGGGCGACGTAGTTAGACGCCTTGGCAGAGGCAGCAGATCGATGAATTACATCAGCATGATCGCATCGCACGTAGGAGCATGTGACGTTCTGGACGGACTGCATCTGAGGATGATTAGCTAATGATCTGGGCAGGCGAGGCCCGCTACGTCGTGATTTCTATTCCGGTTACAGGAGCAACTAGTGAATATACGTATCGGTGATGGCTCAGGTAACGAGCAGTACCGCACCTGCGCTGCGCTGGTGGTACTCCCTGACGGCAACAGACATCCGTGCGGCCGGGATTGCGTACCCGAGATATTGGGAGGTAAACGCAGCGAAGGACTCAAAGTAGCGTTCTCATGTCCTGAGCACGGGCTGCACAGCATCGTCGATCCGTTCGGCAACTCTAAGTAAAAATGAAAACCCTCTGCGGCGTCATAAGACGCGGCAGAGGGTTTTTTTATTGGCCCGGCGGGTACATGTTCTCGCAGTGGAACACTGGTTAGTGTTTGCGCCGCAGGGATGGAGCGTCGCACAGCAGCTGCAGCGCGTCAGCGCCGCTCGTGATGAGCTGACTTTTGCCCTGGCGAATGAGCGTATGGCAGCCAGCGCTTGCGGCGCTGGTGGCGGGGCCTGGTACTGCGCCCACGGGCTTACCCATGGCGTGGGCCACCTCTGCAGCGTGCAGAGCACCTGAGCGCGCGCCTGCCTCGGGCACAACCACTGCGGCAGCAAGTGCAGCGATCAGTCTGCTGCGCATGATGAACCGGTGCCTGGTTGGCGCCGAGCCGGGGAGCACCTCGCTCACGATGCAGTCGGACCCAGCGATCTGCTCGATGAGTTGGGCGTGGCCAGCGGGGTAGACGCGGTCGACGCCGCTGGCCAGCACTGCGATGGTGGGCTTACCTTGAGCGAGGGCAGTGCGATGAGCTACCGCGTCGATACCGTACGCGGCACCAGACACAACAGTGACGTTGTGCTGACTGAGTTGTTCGGTTATCTCGCTGGTGACGTGATTCCCGTAGCCTGTGCAGGCTCTGGAACCTGTGACTGCGACGCACGCGGCTAGGTTAGACAGGAGACTCGCGTCGCCGCGGACCCATAGCATGATGGGCGGCGCAGGAGCCAACGGGTCGGTGCTGCACAGGAGATCGAGCCGTTCGAGCTGGTCGGGCCAGTGTGGATCCCCAGGGATGATCGGTGTGAGGTGTTGCTGCTCAGCATGTTGCAGAGTCTTCTTGGCCTCGTCGAGGTCGACCCTCGCGAGCTCCCGCACGGAAAGCCATGAGGATGGGTCTGATGCGAGTTCTGCAGCGCTGTGCTCTGCGAGAAGGGTCACAAGTCTGCGATCGCCGGGCTCGACAGCGCGGCTGATCGCGATGCGCGCGATGAGCTCGTCGCATTCGGAGTGAGTCATTCTTTACCTTCGCTTTCTTCGTCGCAGTCATCTTCGCGGTCGATCATGTCGTTGATGGCGGCGTCGATGTCGTAGTCCACGAGGCCGAAGAGCTCGTGGACGTATGGACTCGGCACTGCGTACTCTTCTGGTTTGCTCATGCGCGACGGCCTGCGCTCTTGAGCATCCGGTCCGTCATCGAATCGATCTCGGTGAGGTCCTCGGTGGTTTGGTCCGGGTGCGCTGCCCGCCAGTCATCCAGCGAGAGAGCTTTGTGATTAGGGTCGTGTAGCGGACTGGACGTGATCTCGTCGAGGGAACGGAGCGTAGCTGGGCCGTGATTCAGGAGGCTTGCCCAGCCGTTGGCGCCGACGAGTAGGACATCTTTGAACTTGGGCGTGTGAACGCTTCCAGCGCCGACCAACGCCTCCCCAGCGAGCTTCACGAGCATCGCAAGGAGGCCGTAGGGCGAGTCTGACGGGCTGCCTGGAAGCGTGGCATCGGTATCGAGCACGATCACTGCACTGTCGGCACGGGCAGAGAGCGTTGCCACTTGCGCAGCCCATGCCATCATTGCCGCTGGGTCACTTAGCTGGTCGCTTGTGGGCAGATCAAGGCGTGCAGAGCCGAGCGTGCGGTTGGTACGTGTATTTGAATTGTTGGGCTTGCCGCCGAACAGGACGACGTGGCAACTGTTCGGAGCGTTGATGCCTGTCATGCGTGGCAGCGCTGCAAGGAAGTCAGCGCTGTTGGTGGCGCGGAGCACAGTAGGTGTGGTTGCAGAATCAGAGGTGCTAGACATATGTAGATCTCCATCGATTGATTTCAGCTATCGCAATAGCGAAGGGTTGCGAGCCCAGAGGTGAAGGCTCTCTAGAGGTTCGCGTGTGCACCCGGGCATGGCCGTAGGCTTTGCTGGCTCCGGCAGGCAGGGCGCAGCCCGGGAGTATTACGCTGCGATAGCGTGCGCAGTACGATGCGAGCGCTTTTAGACGGATTGAACGAATCTAACCGTGGCGAACTGAGCGGGCCGCTTGAGCGCTGAGTCGGTGTAGCAAGCGCTTCGCCCAGCGCCGACTCGCGGACCTTGCCCCGCGGCATAGGCTTACGATTCAGTTCATTTGCATCTTGGAGCGGTCAACGAGTCCTAGGCGTAGGAGAGGTGGATGCTGCCGAGCTTCAAGTGCGTTCCTGCGTTGATGGCTGACATTGGTAAAGCGTTGGTGGTTGTGTAGAGCACTACTGGTTTAGGGTGCGTCAGCTGACTCGACGAGATTCAGTTCTAGTAACAAGGAAGGCAGCCGGCGCGCTCATGATTTGGCAATCCGGAACGACTAGAAGCTCATCGGTTGGGGAAGTTTTGTGGCTCCAGGCTGCAGAGGAACTCGACACGGGCTAGTTGGGCACGAAGGTTCGGTGACTCGAACGAACAGCGTACTCGGGTAGCGCACTGCGTTTCGCGAACCCATCATCGAAATGATCGTTGTCGTTTCAGGAAGGCACTACGCGCAGACAGGTCAAAAGAGCAGGTCAGGAGCGCTTCGGGGTCGTTAGGGGGCCTCTTAGGGTCTGTCACCACTTGTCACCACCTTTTAAAAGGTGGTGACAAAGGTGGTGACACCTCTATTTACCTCTTGATCAGGTATTTATATATAAAATTTAGTAATGTCACCAATGTCACCACCTTTTACGCCTCTTTGTGGGGAATTTGAGGTATCGTCTTTGCGCTTTTCGATACTCCCAGGAAGAGGGTGTTGACAGACTGATGTTGTAGCTGTATCACGCGCATACATGTGCGCACACACACGGTGTGGCTGAAAATGGCGGTGACATTGGTGACACTTCGCGAAATGCCTGATGAGAGTATGTTTTTGTTGTCACCACTTTGTCACCACCTTTTTGGTGACAGAAGAATCCCTGGTGAGAGGGTTATTCGCTGTCACCACCTCTGTCACCACCTTTTGGGCAAAGAGGGCAATGTTGCCCAATCAATAATCCCCGCTTATTGATCTCATAAACAATAGTGAAGTCCCGACTCCCAGGTTTCAGGCTTAACCGCGTGACTCATGTGGCGCTGCTTTGGGTGGTTGGCTTCAGTGTCGATCTGGATGGGTGCCGCGGTCAAGTTGGGGCTGCTGCTGAGGTGTGGATCTGTGTCGATCCGTGTAGCGAATACCTAAAACAGGCTCAGGGGGTCACGAGGATCGTTTCTCGTGCACTTTTGGCGCCACCTCGTTAAATATGGACATCCGGTGAATTATCGTCGCTTAGAAGCGATTCTAGAAAACACAATGCCTCCAGCTCAGAAGGTCAGTCTGTGCCAGAGGCGGTGTGTTTCGAAGCGCTGCTAGAGCTAGATCGAGGTGTTGAGAATCCCTGCGATCATCTTGCTTGCTTCGGCTGCGAGCGGGGGAGCAGCAGCGGCAGCGCGTTCTGCGGCAGCGCGCAGTTCCATGAGCACGTCGTCGGGAGAAGCAGGCGTGCTACGAAGATCTGCCACCTTGATGTACCACTGGCCGCGCTTCTTCTCGGCGGGAAGCTCTCCGCTGATGATCTTTTTGCGAAGGGTCTTTGTGGCGCCGTAGACGTAGCGGCCGTTCGCGTCGCGGATCTCTCCGGCGCGTACGAGCGTGATCTCGGTGGGCTGTGAAGCGGTTGTTGTTGATGCTGCAGAAGTGCGAGCGGGCATAGTGGTCTCCAGGAAGGAAGACCGCTGCATTTGCCTCTTCTTGCAGCGCACCGATCCAGCTCGATCGGGGTCGGGTTGACCGACTGACAGCGTGGTCGCTGCCGCTATACCCGTGCACTGTACCCCGAACTCTTTGTAGGCTCGGCTTCCACCCGGACATCGATTTCCCAGATGCAATACACGAACGACTTAGCGCAAAGTCTGCGCGTTTGCCGTTGGTAGTCGCGTATGTAGCTGCTCTTCTTTGACTTCCGAAGAGAAGCTACCTAACCGACATCAGGGGAAGCAATCTCCTGGTGCCCCGTGGTCTCCATCACCACAGTTGCGCTTGAGAACAAGCGACTACCACTCATATTTAGTTTTCAATGTGTCGGTCACGATATCACAAACGGGTACCCGAAATGGGTACCCGTTTGATGTGTTTGCCGATCTCGTTGCTAACGCCAGACCATTTCCACGCGGTTCCAATCTGGACCATGACGCTGCCCAGATCCCTTGCCTGACTTGTTCTTCACCCGGTGGATAACGGGGGTCACCACGGCGCGGATAATCCGGCGCTTGTCATTGAAATCCAGCTCTTCCCAGCGCGCCCGGACAGCGTCTGGATTGTTCGTCAGCTCGATTACTGCTGGGTCTGTGTCAGCGAGTGCTTCTAGTTTCTTTTGCGCTGCGCTTATAAGGGGTTGTATGCGCTCCTCTTGATCGAACAGAAGGTCGATGCGTCCACGTTCCGCAGCCTTTGCTCGTACCTCTTCAAGATAGTTCTGGTGTTGTTCGATCTCTTGTAGGAGCGCCTGGCGAGCATCGTCAACTCCCTCATCCTTCTTTCCGAGCGTGGCCAGAAAATCTTTTCGTTCGAGACGGGCGAGTACGAACTCAGTCACGATCAGGTCGAGGTGCTCTTCTTTCTGGGCAACGTGGAATCCTGTACGCCCTGGCGCACCAGCGCAGAGATAGGTCGAATATGATGGGTAGGGGAGTTCGTTACCGTGCTCATCCTGGGGCTTTGGGACCGGGTTGCCGTCTTTGTCCTTGCGCCTACCAGAGTTCTGCTTCCCGACGCGCGTACCTGCGCCGCATACACCGCAGACGGCGATTCCTGCCAGGAGGTGCCGCCCTGGCCAATTGTTCGTGCGTTTGCGATGAGACGGCGACATGACGTTCTGAAGTTTCTGCCAGACCTCATAATCGATTAGTGCAGGCCAGATCGCGTCCGAGACAATCTCGCCGTTGTGTATGCGCTTGGCGGCGTATGCAGGCATCGTGAGCATTTGTTTGATCGCAGGAGCTGTCCAGCCCATTGTGGGCTTCTTGTAGTGGTGCTCGCGCTTCTCGTGGCGCGGACGGCGAGGGGGTATCCCTCGTTCGTTGAAGTCCTTAGCGACCGAGTAAAAACTTGCTCCTCCCAGAATGCGCTCAGCAGCTTCTTGCACGACCCATGCCTGATCGGGGTGTTCCTCGATGCGAAGGAGCCTGCGGGTGGTCTCATCGTAGATTCTGCGGTAGCCGTAGAGGTTCTTACCGTGGGGTCTGCCTTCTTCTGCGGCAGCACGTACGTCGCGCTTGATGCGCTCTCGAATCTTCGCGGATTCGAATTCTGAGTCGACTGCATCCTCAAGTAGGCTGCGGCGGTGTCTGGCGTTAGCAGGGTCATAGAGCTGTGAGTGGGTTGTGACCCAGATCTTCACGCGATTCTTGCTGCACAAATCGATGAGGTCGAGCCATTCGCCGACTCGGCGGGAGCCGCGGCTGGCTTCCCAGAGGCCCAGAATGTCAGCGTCGAATTTGCCCTCTTCGAGATCGGTGATGAGCTGATTGAACTGCTCACGCTGTTTCGTGGCGTAGAGGCTAGCGCTGCGGTCGTTGTCCTCATAAGGGTGCGGGTGCAGCTTCCACCCTTGTGATTGCGCTGCCCGTGCGTTCTCTTTGTGCTGCTGCTTAGGGGACTTGCCTTCGCCTGATTTGTCCTTCGATACGCGCAGATACTCGCGTAGAACCAACTGCCCTTTTTGGGTACCCATGAGACACTCCTTTTAGAAATAGTATCTGGTGCGAACTGTGCCCTCGTCACGAGTGGGGCTATTTGGGCGCTGTCGTGGCTGGGGGCTGGGCGGCGTCTGCGGGCGGTGGCCGCGGGGGTAGCGCTCGCCGGGTTCGTGGTGGTCGTAGGCCCCGACGCGAGTGTACAGCGCGCGGCGATCATGGGCGCTGTGTTGCTCGCGTCGAACTTTGGGGGCAACCGGGCCACTGCGCTCCCCGCCCTGGGCATTGCTATCGCGGTGTTGCTTGTGCTTGATCCGTGGCAGGCTTGGCACCCCGGGTTCGCGCTGTCGGTGGTGGCGACGGGCGGCATTATTCTGTGCGCGCCCGCCTTCACAGAGGCGCTGCGCCGCGTAGCGCGCATCCCGGCTTGGGTTGCGCTGCCCTTCGCGGTCGCGGCCGCGGCGCAGCTCGCCTGCGGGCCGCTGCTGTTGCTGTTGCAAGACGGGATCCCCGCCGCGGGCCTTCTCGCGAACGTGCTGGCGGGCCCGGCGGCGCCAGCGGGCACCGCGCTCGGTTTGCTGGCGCTGCTCGCAGCCCCCGTATCGGGCGCTGCGGCGCACACACTCGTGTGGCTCGCGAGCCTGCCCGCGCGGTGGGTAGAAGAAACGGCGCGCATCACGGCGGGGCTGCCGGGTGCCCGCTGGGAATGGGTGACGGGTGTGCCGGGGGCGCTGCTGCTCACCGCGGCGGAGGTACTGGCGATCGTAGCGTGGCTGCTGGCGAGCGGCCGACTCACCCGGCACGAAACACGGGTGCGGCGCCCCTGGGAGCCCGACATCCCTGGTCCCCGGGTGCTGCGCACATGGGTGTCGGTGCTAGCTGGCTGTGCCGCTGGCGTGTTCGTCGGGCCAACCCTCGTGGCGCCCGCCGTCGAGCAGGCGGGTACACCAGCCGATTGGGTGGTGGTGGCGTGCGATGTGGGGCAGGGCGACGCGCTGCTCTTGCGCGGGCCTGACGCACGTCCCGGCGAAGCGGTCCTCGTCGACACCGGAGACGATGACAAGCTGCTGCGCGACTGCCTCAGGCTTTTCGGCGTCACGCGCATTGCGCTGCTCGTGCTCACGCACGATCATCTCGATCACACGGGCGCGCTCGATGCGGTGGCCGCGATCACCGAGACGGCGCTGATCGGGCCCGCGGCCCGCAACAGCGAGGCGCCCGCCGATCACGCCGCTGCCAGCCCGCTTCACGTGCGGCTTGCCGCGCGCGGCGTGCCGACGGGCGTTACTGGGGCGGGGGCGGTTGGCTCGCATGCGGGTGTTGACTGGTTCATGCTCGCTCCGGATCCCCTCCTCACCCCCGCGTCAGCTAACGACTCGAGTCTGGTGATGCGCGCTGAAATGGGTGAGCGCAGCGTGCTGCTACTGGGAGACACGGGAGAAGAATCCCAGGCCATGTTGGCTAATGCGATGCGTCGAGCGGGCAATGAGACATTGTTACAAGCTGACACAGTGAAGGTGGCTCACCATGGTTCGCGTGACCAGCGGGAGGGCATTTACAAGACCGTAGGTGCCACGCTGGCGCTCGTCTCGTCGGGGGCGGGCAACAGCTACGGCCACCCGGCCCCCGGGACGCTCAGCGCGCTCGCGTCGGCGGGCACTCGGGTGCTGCGCACTGACGAACTGGGATCGATCGCGGTGCTCGCGGGCGAACGCCCGGGCGCCGGCACGCACCCTGATCCGGCACTGCCTCGAATCTGGGCCAGCCGCGGCGGTAACGCGCGCAGCGACGAATAGCGGTGCGGCCTGCTTCAGCCCGAGCGTGACATGGAAGCATGTTTGAGCTGCTGCGTGATCTCTAAGGCGCGTGATTTTGAGATCAAGGTCTGATGGAGGGAGTGTCGGCCACTGCAAGTAGCACTTGTGTTTAATAGCCTGTCATGAAACGCTTGTGCTATGAATATTTCAGAGTTTGCCCAGCGTGAAGGAATTTCAGTCCAGCGTGCGGCCAAGCTCGCCCGCGAGGACAGAATTCCCGCTCACAAGGAGCGCGGCCGCTGGATTGTGGACTGCGATGCCAGTCCAGAGAAGCGATCACGTCGCCCACTTTCCCGACAGTCCCAGGACGATTTCCTGTACTTCATGGACAGGCGTACCTTTGACGGCATTACCGGAAGTCGGAAAGCCCGCGCCGCAGAAAGGGTTCGCACGTTCGCTGCCTCGAAGGATCCAGTTCAGCTTCTGCGTGATTGGTGGGCTGACAGTCCAGATCCCGAAGGGCGAGGTTTTGCGGTGCTGGTACGCCTCGCAAAACGGGGGACTGGAGACATGTCGCTCATCCGAGATCGCCAGCGCGGACTCGGTGTATGGATGCTTGACAATCCGATCGACATTGCCGGTCGAATTTCTGACTGGCGAGCCATCAGGGGTGTGAGCATCCACGAACTGTCGGAAGCCACCGGTGTGCCGGAAACCATCATCCGCACCATCGAGCGACGCGGTGTCTCCCCACGGGGTAATCGTGACGTGGCGATGATTGTAAAGAAGCTGAAAGTGCCGGCAACGAGGATCCAATCTGAACGGAGTACTCATGCCTGAAACGCTGTACGCGTGGATAGAAAGCGACTATGTGGGGTTTTTCTCTAAGGAAGGCCCCCGTCACGCTGCCACCTTTACGTATGATCGTGACGCCAAACACGATGTTTCGCTATCTATGACACG